>CADAFW010000029.1 GCA_902787295.1 uncultured Bacteroidia bacterium | reverse complement strand
GACATTGCGTACCACATTCCCATCCCAGGGCTCGTGGCGCCGGCGAAATTGTCCACCTTGCCCGCAGCCACGTCGGCAGTCGGGTTGGAGGAGAACACATAATAGTCGCGGTATATGCTGCCGGCGTCACTGCAAGCCTGGACGAACCACGGGTTTGATTTTCCGGAGTGGTTCAAGACATAGTCCATGTAGATGTCGATTCCCTTTGCCTTCGCCTTGTCTATCAGATCCTGGAAATCGGCTTCGGTGCCGAGCTTGGGATTGATGGCGCTGTAGTCGGACACATCGTAGCCGTGGTAGGAATCGCAGGCCTGGATGGGAGAAAGCCAGAGCGCCGAGACGCCCATCTCCTCGAGATAATCCAGATGCTGGGTAACGCCCTTGAGGTCGCCCCAGCCGTCACCGTCCGAGTCTGCGAAACTGTAGACGTTGAGCTGGTAGGTGATGTCTGCAAGGTGTTCGCCCGTCCCGACCTGGGGATCGGTCTGGCCGCCGGGGCCGTCAGGGCTGATATTCCTGTTCCCGCAGGCGGTGAGGGCCGCGAGCACGGCAAGGATCAAAGGAAATCTTTTCATGGTCTTGTAGTCTGTGATGGTTTAATGAAAAGATGCGCCGGCGCTTTTTTGGGATGCCGGCGCATCTGACGGATCTGACTGATTACTTGTCGGAGAGACTGATGCTTTCAGTGACAGAGTTGTAAGAGATTACGTAGGTGCCTGAAGGGCTTTCGAAACCGAGGTTCTTGCCGTTCTGGACACCGTTGATGGCGGTCTCGAGGCTCATCATGTAAGGCTCGACGTCGCCCTCCGCACCACGGTTGACGGCCCAGTCGCGGTTGAAGCGGAGCTTGAAGCCACCCTCGATGGTGAACGGATCGCTGACGAATTTGCCTACGGAGGTCTCGGTCATCACGACGTCCTTGTCCCAGTTCGCACCGTTGACCTGTCCGATGACGCTCCAGGAGCAGTTCTCTACGGTGAGGTGCTCGTTGTTGGCATCATAGACAAGCTTCCAGTAGAGTCCGGCCTCGGTGTTGACTCCGAGGTTCTTGCCGTTCTGGGTGCCGAGTACGGGGATGCAGGAGGTCATCACGTAGGGCTCCACGTCGCCTTCAGCGCCGCGGTTGACGCCCCAGTCCATGTTGAAGCGGATCTTGAAGCCGCCTTCCACGGTGAAGACTTCGCTCTCCCATACGCCTTCGCTCACGGGATGCATGAGGATGTCGGTATCCCAGCCCGTGCCGTTGACCTGTCCGATGACGGTCCAGCCGAAGAGGTAGAGGATCTCACGGTTGGCGTCATAGACGAGACGGTAGTCGCCGTCTTCCTTCACGGTGAGGTTCTTGCCGTTCTGCACTGCCTCGACGGCGTCGCCGAAGCCGATTGCATAAGGCTCCACGTCACCGGTGGCGCCGCGGTTGACACCCCAGTCGTTGTTGAAGCGGACCTTGAAGCCGTCACCGGCCTTGATGGTGAGCACGTCGCTCACCCATACGCCGTCGGTCTCGGTCATGTAGAAGTCCGTATCCCAACCGGTTCCGTTGACCTGTCCGATCACCGACCAGCGGTCGGCGGGGATTGCAGGCTCCACGGTGATGGTCTCTGCGGAAGGATCGTAGGTGATGACGTACTTGCCGTCAGCCTCCACTGCGAGGTTCTTGCCGTTGTTGACGACCTCGACAGGCTCGCCTGCGGTCACGGTGAAGGGCTCGGTTTCGCCCACTGCGCCGCGGTTGACGTCCCAACCGGCGTTGTAGCGGAGCTTCCAGCCTTCGCCGGCCACGAGGTCGATCTCAGGGCTCACCCACTTGCCGTCGACAAGGGTCATGAAGGCGTCGCTGCTCCAGCCGTTGAACTGGCCGATGACAGCCCAGACGTCTGCGGCGGAGATGGTGATCTCGTCGGTCGCGGAGTTGAAGGTTACCTTGTAGAAGCCGTCAGCAGGAACTGCGAGGTTCTTGCCGTTGTGGATGGCGTGGACAGGGGTGTCGATGGTGAGCACGTAAGGCTCCTCGTCGCCCTCTGCACCGCGGTTCTCATCCCAACCTGCATCCTTGCGGAGTTTCCAGCCGTCGGCTGCAGCTATGGTAGCATAGCCGGTCCATACGCCGTCGGCCTCGGTCATTGCAACGTCGTGCTCCCAGTCGCCAGCGACGCCGATGAGGCCCCAGCCGGTGTAGGTTTCGGGCTCGTCGGGATCGTCCGGACCGGGCTCGCCGCCGATCTTGCCGCTCACGCCGCCGCCGAGAGTCTCGACGATGGTGAAGGTCTGGCCGTCGGGGTTGAGGACGAGGTCATAGACGCCGTCTGCGGGAACCGCGAGGTTCTTGCCGCCCTGTGCCGCGTCGGTCTCGCTGCCGAGGGAGACGACGAACGGTTCGACGTCACCGGTAGCACCGAAGTTGACATCCCAGGCGCCGTCCTTGCGGAACTTGAACTGGTCGGCAGCCTTGAGCTTGATGCCCTGTGCCACGTGGGTGGTGCCGTCGGTGGTCATGGCGAGGTCGCCGTTCCACTCGATGCCGTACTCGGAAAGGTTTCCGATCACGCTCCAGGTGCTGGCGTCGGTATGGCCGGGATAAGGCCTGTAGGCCTCGGTCACGGTGATTGCGGCCGCAGCGCCGGAAAGGTCGAGCCAGAGGTCATAGAAACCGTCTGCGGGAACTGCGAGGTTCTTGCCGCCCTGTGCGCCTTCGAATGCGCTGTCGAGGGTGACGACGAACGGCTCAGTGTTGCCGGTTGCGCCGTAGTTGACATCCCAGCTCTGGTCCTTGCGGAACTTGAACTGGTCGTCCTTCTTGAGGTTGACGCACTTGGCAACCATCTTGGTACCGTCGGAGGTAGCCCACATCTCGAGGTCGCCGTCCCAAGAAATGCCGTACTCGGAGAGGGCTCCGATCACGCTCCAGGTGGTGGCTTCGGTGTAGTCTGCATAAGGGCTGCCGGTAGGGACGGTGATGACGAAATCGTTGATGGTGATGCGGCCCTCGGAATCCACGAATCCGTTGACGCCGTTATCCTGTGCGGGGGTCTGGAGGGACGCACGCACGACCATCTCGAGAGATACGGTGCTGCCTTCCGTTGCGCCCATGCCCATGAGGGTACGGGTGAGGCTTGCGGTGCTGAGGCTGAGCACGCCGTCCTTATCGGTGGAGGGGACGGTCTTGCTTACGGCAGTGCCGTTGTAGGTGACGATGGCGAAGGAGTGCTTGGGAGCGATCTTCTCGTTGAATCCCATGCTGATGACCGCGGGAGTGTAGTTCGCGGTGATGTTCTTCTCGCCTACATCGTAGGAGCCGAGAACGGGGGCGGTTGCCTTTGAAGCATCGAATACCGCCAGATTCTCGTTGACGCAGGATACTGCAGCGAGTGCAAGCAGGCCTGCAAATATTACGCTAAATACTTTTTTCATGTCTGATACGATTGGGCAGTATTCTACTTGTAGTATTCATTCTGCTGCAGCTTGGTGTTGGCAAGCAGATCGCTGTCAGGGATGGGGAACAGGCTCCTGCCTGCATCCACGGCACGTCCTTCGAAGACGTTGCCCTTCCACTGCCAGAGGTAGTCGCCGCTGGTGAAGAGACCGAAGCGGATGAGGTCGCTGCGCCTCCAGCACTCCTGATAGAGTTCGCGGGCGCGCTCGTCGATGATCTCGCTGAGGCTGAGTGCGGATACGGTCGGCATGCCGGCACGGGTGCGCACCTGGTTGTATGCGGAGACGCCGTCGATGTTGGCATTGTGGGCCTGGCACTCTGCAGCCATGAGAAGCACGTCGGCATAGCGCATCATCGGGAAGTCGGTGTCCACGGAACCCTTCTCCTTGCCGAAGCCGCCTTCGCTGGTGCGGTTGAGGAACTTCTTGAAGGCATAGCCCTGGAGGTTGAGTCCGTCGGCTGCCATCAGGTCGATGACGTCCCTGCTCTGGCCTTCGGTGTGGAAGAGGTAGCGAGCGTCGTCCTTGCTGAACTTGTCGTAGAACTCGGGAGTCATGTGGATGCCGCTCCAGCCGGAGGTGATGCCGATCTCATCCGGGTTCATCGTGGGGTTGTCACCGATGGTGGAACCGAAGATGATGTAGTTGGTGGCACCGTAGCTGGTGGTGTTCACGCCGTCCTGCTCCACTGCGAAGATGATCTCGTCGGTGCACTTGTCGTTGTCGGCGAGGAAGAGCTCCTGATAGGCGCTGTAGTTGCCCTTGGAGGTGGTGTGGAGGCTGTAGCCGTCATCCATGAGGTCCTTCAGGACATCGGCGCACTTCTGCCACTGGGCGGTGCCGGTATAGACCTCCGCGTTGAGGTAGAGCTTGGCGAGGAGGAACTTGGCCACACCCTTGTCGGCGCGGGCATAACCGTTTGCCCTGGGGGCTGCGAGGTCGCTGCCGTCGATGAGGTCGGTGAGTTCCTTCTCAAGCCACTCATAGAGCTTTGCCCTGGTGATCTGGTCGGGATTCTGACCCACGATGGAGGTCTCGTCCGCGAACGGGACGTTGCCGAAGTTGTCGATGGCGTGATAGTATGCGAGGGCGCGGAGAACGCGGGCCTCTGCGATGTACTCGTTCTTCTTGGCGAATTCCACGCTGCTGGCCTTGGCCTCACGGATGAATTCATTGGCGAAGCTTACCTGCAGGAAGATGCGGGAGTAGAAGGAATAGATGAAGCTGTCGTCGGTGGTCCAGTTCATCCAGTGGAAGTTCTTGATGGTCTGGTCGTTCCAGCTGATCATGCTCTCGTCGGTGGTGAGCTCGTTGAGGTTGTAGAGTCCCCTGATGTACTGGGAAGCACCGCCGTCAAGACCGGAAAGGCTCGGGCTGCCGTCCTTGCCGTAGTAACCGGGGCAGGCATATCCCGTATAGACACCTGCAAGCAGGGACTGGAATGCCGCCTCGTCCACGAGGGCCTTGTCCGCCGTGTTGGCGTTCGGGTCGATAGGGATGACGTCGAGATCCTTGACGCAGGCGCTCAGGGAGGCTGCGATCACAAGCGTTCCGAGAATATATTTGATGGTTTTCATATGCTATCCTGGATTAGAAGTTGAACTTGACTCCGAGAACATAGGTGCGCGGACGCGGGTACATAGTACCGTCGATGCCTCCGTAGACCTCAGGGTCGATTCCATCGTAACGGGTGAGGGTGCAGACGTTCTGCACGGTTCCGAAGATGTTGAGGGAAGCGAAGCGGTCCTCGGTGACCTTGAACAGCCTCGGGAAGGTGTATCCCAGGGTGAAGTTGTCAAGCTTGAGGAAGGATGCGTCGCGTACGTAGTAGTCGCTCAGGTACTGTGCCTGCGGGAACATGGTGTAGGCTGCGGAGGCAAGGCGGTTGCCCACGAAGCTGTTGGTCCAGAGGTCGGCGAGCATCTCGGTGTCGGATGCCGCGTTGTTGTAGACCCAGTTGCCGAGGGAAGCGTGTCCGCTGAGGGCTGCGGTCCAGTTCTTCCAGTTGAAGGAAGTGTTGAAACCGAAGGTCCAGTCTGCGAACGGCTTGTGGAAGAAGTACTTGTCGTCGGCGTTGATCTGGCCGTCGTTGTTGCGGTCCACATAGACGCCGCTGATCGGCCTGTGCTTCGCGTCATACACCTGCTGATAGACGTAGAATGCGTTCATCGGCTGGCCTACCTTGAACATCTGCACGGTGTTGCCGGTACCGCCGGAGATTCCTCCCGTCTCCACGCCGGTGGCGTCGGAGTCGACTGCGGTGAGCCTGGTGATGAGGTTGTTGTTGTAGGCGGCGTTCACTCCGAAGGACCAGCTCATGTCACGGGTCTCCACGAGGATGGCGTTGACGTCGAGCTCGACACCCCTGTTGGTCATGCTGCCGATGTTGGAGTTGAGGTAGTTGCTCAGGTTGCTGAGGGCAGGTACCGGGGTGTAGTTGAGGATGTCCTTGGTGTCACGCTTGTAGAAGTCCACGCTGGCGGTGAGGCGGTCCTTCCAGAAGCCGAAGTCGAGACCGAGGTTGTAGGTCGTGGTGGTCTCCCAACGGAGGTCGGCGTTATACGCAAGCGGGGAGATCGGGGTGATCAGGGTGTCCGCGAAGTAGTAGTAGGAACCGATCTGGTTGGTGAGGAAGCGGGCGAAGGTATCGTAGTAGCCGCCCACTGCCTGCTGTCCGGTCTGTCCCCAGGAGAGACGGAGCTTGAAGGTGGACATGGCGTCGGCGACGGACATGAAGTCTTCCTTCATGATGTTCCAGCCGAATGCGACTGAAGGGAAGATACCCCACTTGTTGTTCTGGAAACGGGAAGTACCGTCGGCACGGACCGTGGCGGTCAGGAGGTACTTGTCCGCGTAGCCGTAGTTGAGACGGCCGAAGAAGGAGATGAGGTAGAGCTCGCCCTTTCCGATGGAGTCGTCGAGGGTGGCGTGGTCGCTGATACGGAAGGTATCGCTCTTGCTCTCGTTGTAGAAGTGCTGCCAGGAGTAACCTGCCATGAAGTCCACGTTGTGCTTGCCGCCGAAGGTGTGGTTGTAGTCACCGTAGAACTCGAGGGTGGTGTCGCGACGTCCGTAGGTGTAGTCGGTGTGCGAACCGCCGCCGGTCTGGCGGGTGTTGTGCCAAGAAGCCTCGGAGCCCTGTGCAAGCTCGGAAACGCCCTTGGACTTGGCCCAGTCGATACCGAGGTTGAGGTTGAAGCGGAGATCCTCGAAGCCGTGGACCTTATAGTCGAACTGGGTGTTGCCGATGAAACGGTATGCGTCGGCGTTGTCGGTCTTGGCGTTGAGGAGCGCCACCGGGTTCTGGGTGGCCATGCCGTTGATGTTGCCGGAAGCGTCGAACCACGCGGTGTAGCCGCCGAGGTTGAAGCCGGGAACGTCGTTCTTCACGGGCTTGGTCGGATCGTAGTGGTTGGCTGCGCTGATGGCATCCTGGTTGGCGTACCAGTTCTTGGCGTAGGTGCCCTTACCGTTGATGTTGACGGTGAGGTGGTTGTCCAGGAGAACCGGGGAAAGGTTCAGCGAGAGGGTACCGCGGTCCATCTTGGAACCCTTGAGGGTACCGTTCTGGTCGGTGAAGCCTCCGGAGATACGGTAAGGGAGGTGCTTGCCGATGCGGCCGTTCAGGCTGATGTTTCCGTCATAGGTAGGAGCGATCTGGTAGATTTCCTTCTGCCAGTCGGTGTCGTACATCGTGCCGTTGATACCGAGGTGGGCTTCGGCGGAAGAGCCGGCGCCGTAGAAGCTGCGGATGAGTTCGGTGATTCCCTTGGCATCCAGAAGCTTCTGGTACTTGGCGATGGTGTTGACGGAAGTGGTGAAGTCGATGGCCACGTGAGGCAGCGTGCTGCCGACCTTGGAGCCCTTCTTGGTGGTGATCACGATGACACCGTTGGATGCACGGGAACCGTAGATGGCGGTTGCGGATGCGTCCTTGAGGACGGTGAAGCTCTCGATGTCCTCAGGGTTGATGGAGGTCAGAGGATCGGACATTCCGGAGATGCCGTCGTTGGATACGGGAAGGCCGTCGATGACGATGAGAGGCGACTGGTCCGCGTTGAGGGACGCTGTACCACGGATGCGGATCGTGGACGCGGAACCCGGCATACCGGAACCTGCGGTCACGACCACGCCGGCGCTCTTGCCGCGAAGCAGGTCGGCCGGGCTGGTGATGACGCCCTTGTTGATCTCGTCTGCCTTGACGGTGGAGACGGATCCGGTGAGGTCGCTTTTCTTGACGGTACCGTAACCGATGACCACGACCTCGTCGAGGAAGGTGGTGTCGTCCGTGAGGACGAGGCCGGCGGGTACTTCAGAAGCCTTGAAAGACTGGGTGGCGTAGCCGATGCAGCTGATTTCCACGATAGCATCGGGAGAAGCCACCGAAAGGGTGTAGTTACCGTCGAAGTCCGTGGTGGTGCCGTTGACGGTACCCTTCTCGAGGACCGTGGCGCCGATGACGGGACCCATCGCGTCGGTAACCTTTCCCTTTACCTCGTATTTGCCCTGGGCAGATACGTTAGCCGCCATCGCGAGAGTGAGCGCGATGCCGGCGAGGATGGTAAGGATTCTTTTCATAAAAGAATTTTGTTGTTGATAATTAATGGTTTGTATTGAATTTCTATTCGTGTTCGCGGATGAATCGGACTGCAATCGCACCGAGGACGAGCAGCACGCCGGAGACCACCAGCATGGTGGCCTGGGCGCCGCCCACGAGCTTCAGGACCACTCCGCCGAGGGCGGCGGCGATGATCTGCGGCAGGCAGATGGTGCAGTTGAAGAGTCCGAGGTATTCACCCATGTGCTCCCCGCTGAGGGAGTTGGTGAGTATGGTGAACGGAAGCGCGAGCATTGCGGCCCAGGCGGTTCCGATGAGGAAATAGGAAGCGAAGAGGACGTACTGGTTGTGGATGAACGGGACGGAGATGAATCCGGCCGCGCCTATGAGGAGGCTCACCACGTACGCCGTCTTGCGGGACTTGAAACGGGGGATGAAGGTCGCCCAGAGGATGGAACCCACGGCCTGCACGGCGAAGAGCACGCCCACCCAGTTGCCGGCGGCCTGGTAGCCTTCGGAAGACGGGACGGTGGTGTTCCAGACGGTGGAGGCGATGGCTCCGTTGGTGTAGTTCCACATATACAGGAACGCAGCCCAGCAGAAGAACTGCACGAGGCCGACGGTCCAGAAGGTCTTGGGAGCGTGTGCGAGGAGCTTGAAGATGCTCTCGCCCTTCTCCGGCTTGGCGGCCGCGGGGTCGATGCCGTGGAATGCTGCATACTCTTCGGGATTCATCTCCTTGACCTTCGCGAAGGTGAAGAGCACGCAGAGGATGAGCAGGGCGGCGCCGCAGTAGAAGCTCCACTTGACGGAATCGGGGATGACCCCTTCCGGCGCGGTGTTGGCGATGCCTATCCAGGTGAAGAAGATCGGGAAGAGGTAGCCCACGAGGCTGCCGGCGTTGCACAGGAAACTCTGGATGCTGTAGGCGAGGGTTTTCTGCTCCTCACCCACCATGTCGCCGACCATCATCTTGAACGGCTGCATGGCCACGTTGATGCTGGTGTCCAGGAAGATCAGCGAGAACAGGCCGAACCACATGGCGCCGTTGAGGCCGAGGAGAAGGCGCGTGGAGAAGTTGAGGCTGCCGGCGTTGGGCAGGAACAGCATCACGAGCACGGCCACGATGGCTCCGACGAGCAGATAGGGCTTGCGCCTGCCCAGGCGGCACCAGGTCCTGTCGGACCAGCGGCCGATGAGGGGCTGGACTATCATGCCCATCAGGGGCGGAAGGATCCAGAAGAAACTGAGCTGGTGCGGATCCGCGCCGAGGGTGGCGAAGATACGGCTTATATTGGCGCTCTGGAGCGCATATGCTATCTGTACTCCGAAGAATCCGAAGCTGAGATTGACCAGTTGTCCGAATGTAAGACTGCGAGACTGCATAGTGTCATTAATCGTAGTGGATGGGCAAAAATATGAAATCCCTTACGCGCGTAAAAAATAATGGAGACGAATGGCGGAAAATTCGGGATGAATTGCGAAATTTGCGGTATGAAGCGTCTTAACATCGGCCTGATAGTCCACGGGTTCGCGCTCCTGCACGCCGCAGTGGCGTTCGGGTGCCGCGCGTTCGGGCTCACCGACGAACTGATGCTCACCCTGCTCACCATGCTGATGACCGTGATCATCTGCATAAGCCGGCAGAAGAGCGTGCGCTTCATGGCGTTCAGCATAGTGCTGGTGAACATCCTCGGCTTCATAATGGGCCGCGGAGCCGCCTTGCTGCTGGACCTGACGCTGTCCTCCCCGCTCGCCATCTACCCCATCGCGACCTTCGTGACCACCGAGATCATAGGCTGGTCCGTCTACGGGCTGTCCTTCCTCCACAGCCGGAGAACCCCGGAAAAGGCCGAGGGCACCGGCTCGCTCACCTGGCTGCTGATAGCATTCGTGCTGGTCCTGGCGGTGAGGCTCGCCATACTCCTGCTCACGGGAAAGGGCTCCCGGCAGCCCGACAGCAGCGACATCACCATCCTGCTGGACTACCTCTTCACCCTGGCGGTGCTGGTGTTCATCTCCGAATACGCGATGCGCCAGCAGGCCAAGGCCAAGGCGGCCGCGGAGGAAGCCGACCTCGCCCGCTACCGCTATATGATGCTCAAGCAGCAGGTCAACCCGCACTTCCTCTTCAACTCCCTCAACATCCTGGATTACCTCATCCAGGAGCAGACGCGGGAAGAAGCGAGCGACTACACCGGCAAGCTGGCTGACATCTACCGCTACCTCATCCGCAGCGAGGACACGACGCTCGTGAAGCTGCGGGAGGAGATGGAATTCGTGCAGAAATATGTGGACCTGCTGCAGGTGCGCTGGCCCGAGGGGCTTGAGGTGGAGACGGCCATTCCGGAGGAGCTGATGGCCCTCCAGGTGGTACCCTGCGCCGTTCAGCTGCTCATAGAGAACGCCACCAAGCACAACGCCGTGATGCCCGACAGGCCGCTGAAGATAAGGATAAGCGCGGACGCGGACGGCATCACCGTGACCAACGTCCGCATCCCCAAAGTCGGCAAGGAACCCGATTCCACCGGCCTGGGGCTCAAATACATACGGAAACAGTACGAAGACCTTGCGCACCGCGGGGTGGAGATCGTGGAAACCGCAGACAACTACAGCGTGAAGCTGCCGCTCATATGAACGCCCTCATAATAGAAGACGAAAGGATGGCGCAGGCCAGGCTTGCCAAGATCCTGAACATCAACTTCCCTGACATCAGCGTGGTCGGAACCGCCGACTCCGTCGCGTCCGCCGTGGCGTGGCTGTCGTCGAACCCGGCGCCGGACATCATCTTCATGGACGTGGAACTGCTGGACGGCGACTGCTTCGAGATATTCCGGCAGGTGGAGATACGCTCCAACGTCATCATGACCACGGCCTACGACTCCTACGCCATCAAGGCGTTCGAGGCGGGCAGCGTGGACTACCTGCTCAAGCCCATAACGCTGGAGGACCTCAAGCGCGCGGTCGGACGCTGCCGCGAGCGCATCGCCGCCCCGGACATGGACGCCCTCCTGAAGGCCCTCGGAAAGGCCCCCGGAAAGAAATACAAGGAACGCTCGGTGGTCCGCTCCGGCGACAAGATCATCCCCGTCGGGGTGGAGGACATAGCCTATTTCTTCTCCGAGGACAAGGCCAACTACCTCATGACGCACGGGGGCACGCGTTACATTATAGAATCCACAATGGACACGCTGGAGGCCGAACTGGACCCGGCGATGTTCTTCCGCATCTCGCGCGGATGCATAATCTCCCTCACGGCTATCGTCAACGTGACCCGCCTGATCAGCGGCAAGCTGCTGGTGAAAGCAAAACCGGCAGCCCCCATGGAGCTGTCGGTCGCACGTCCGCGAGTGGACGATTTCCTTTCCTGGCTGGAGGCCTAGGGGCCCGCGCCGGTATCTTATAACTTATAGTACACCGCCAGGAGCGCCGCGAACCAGCGCTTCGGCAGGATGACCTTTGCGAAGACGGAAAGCTTCTGGAGGAAACTGGCGATGATGTAGGAATAGCCCGGATTCTTCATCTTCACGATCTTGCTGATCTTTCCGGCAAGGAATTCAGGCTTCAGGCCGCTCATCTCGTCGTGCTCTATGCTGGCGAGCGAACGGGCGTAGCTCGGGTAGGCGGCGTTGGCTTCCGGGTTGTCCACGCTCTTGCGCTGCGCGGTGAAGTGGGTGCTGAAGTCGCCCGGCTCGATCACGGTCACGGTCACGCCGGTGTGGCGGAGCTCAAGCCTCAGCGCCTCGCAGTAGCCTTCGATGGCGAACTTGCTGGCGGAATAGAGGCCCTGGTAAGGCAGGCCCATCAGGCCGCCTATGCTGCTGAAGCAGATGATCTTGCCCGAACCCTGCCTGCGCATCACCGGGACCACGTGGTGCAGGAAGCGCACCATTCCCATCCAGTTGACGTCCATCTGCCGCTGCGCGTCCTCCAGGGAGGAGAATTCGAGCGGGCCGCCGATTCCCATTCCTGCGTTGTTGATGAATACGTCTATCCTGCCTTCGGCATCGACCACCTGCGCCACTGCGGCGCGGCAGTCCTCCTCGTTGCAGGCGTCCGCCTTGATGTAGGTGACGCCGGGGATGAATTCAGTCGCCTTGCGATGCGTTCCGTAGACGGTGTGGCCATCAGCGGAAAGCCTCTCGGCCATGGCCTTGCCAAAGCCGGAGGTGATACCGGTTATTAGTATGATCATGTCCTACTGGATTATTTCCAGGTCGCGGAAGATCTTGGTGAGCTTCTCCACCGCCTCGTCCACCTGTTCGGTGGTGTGGGTCGCCATGAGGGCGAAGCGGATGAGCACGTCCTTCTCCGGGACGGCCGGTGCGATGACCGGGGTGATGAAGACTCCTTCCTTGTAGGCGAGCGTGACTATGGCCATTGCCTTCTTGGTGTCGCGCACCATCAGCGGGATGATGGGGGATTCGGTGCAGTTGATGTCGAATCCGTTGTCACGGAATGCCTTCCAGGCGTGACGGGTGACCTTCCAGAGGTTCTCGCGGCGCTCCGGCTCGGAGATCATGATGTCCAGGGCCTTGTTTGCCGCAGCAACGGTGGCCGGGGTCATGGATGCGCTGAATATGAGGGAGCGGGCGTTGTGCTTGAGGTAGTTGAGGATGACGGAATCGCCGGCGATGAATCCGCCGAGGGAGCCGAAACTCTTGGAGAAGGTGCCCATGATGAGGTCCACCCTGTCGGTCAGGCCGAAGTGGCTGGCGGTTCCGGAACCGTTCTCGCCCGTGACTCCGAGGCCGTGGGCGTCATCCACCATCACGTTCGCGCCATAGCAGTCGGCGAGGTCGCAGATCTCCGGCAGCTTGGCGAAATCGCCGAGCATGGAGTAGAGTCCGTCCACGACGATGAGCTTCGGGGCGTCGGGCTCGCAGGCCTTGAGCTTCTGCTCGAGCGACTCCATGTCGTTGTGCTTGAACTTGTAGACCGTGCTGAATCCGAGGCGGGAGCCGTCGATGATGCAGGCGTGGTCGGTATCGTCGAGTATGGTGTAGCCGCCGCGGAAACCGAGGGCGCCCACGACGCCGAGATTCACCTGGAATCCGGTGCTGAAGGTGACGGCTTCCTCCTTGCCGACGAATTTGGCAAGGCGCTGCTCGAGTTCTTCGTGTATGTCGAGCGTTCCGTTGAGGAAACGGCTTCCGGAACAGCTGGTGCCGTATTTTTCCACTGCAGCCTTCGCTGCTTCCTTGAGGCGGGGATCGTCAGAAAGTCCGAGATAGGAGTTGGATCCGAACATCAGCACCTTGCTTCCGTCTGCCATCGTGACGACGGGGTCCTGTCCGGATGAAATGGGGCGATAATATGGATAGATTCCTGCTGCCTTGCACTCCTGTGGTACGGTATATCTGGCGCAAATATCTTTTATTGTAGGCATTCGATCTTGCTTAGTACACTTTATCAAGTGTGCAAATATACATATTTTTTGTTAACCCGTTTTTGTTGCCTCGTTTTTGTTGACCGTTTCAGTTGGCACGCTCCCGGTGTGCAGCACCCGGTGGGCCGCTCCTGGTGGGCCGCTCCTGGTGGGCCGCACCCGGTGGGCCGCTCCTGGTGGGCCGCTCCTGGTGGGCCGCTCCGCCCGGAGTTATCTTGCGGGGGGGGGGGTACCTCGGCACGGGCGAAGTTCTTTTGCGGGGTGAGTACCTCGGCACGGGCGGGGCCTTGTTGCCCTGGCCCCCTTACCGGGCGCGTTTTTGGCGAAAACGCTCCCGAAGCGTTCCAGAAAAGCCCCTCCGGGCGCGAATCCGGCACAAACGCTCCCGAAGCGCCGCAGTACGAGCCCCGACGCGC
>CADAFW010000028.1 GCA_902787295.1 uncultured Bacteroidia bacterium | reverse complement strand
ATGGGAATCTCCACCATGATGAGCGCGAAGAAGGTCATCCTGATGGCATTCGGCGAGAGCAAGGTGAACACCGTGAAGGCCATTGTGGAGGGCGAAATGAGCCCGGCATATCCGGCGTCCTGGTTCCAGAAGCACGAGGACGTGACGATGTACGTGGACGAGACGGCCTCCAGCCTTCTCACCCGGGTGGACGCCCCCTGGCTTATCGGACCCTGCGAATGGACCCGCAAGTTCCGCCGCAAGGCCGTGGTATGGCTCTGCCAGAAGGTCGGCAAACCTATCCTGAAGCTCTCCCAGAAGGACTATCTGGAGAATTCCCTCGGCGAGCTCATCGAACTCTACGGCCCTTACGACAAGATCAACATAGACATTTTCAACGACCTGCAGCATACCATCACAGGATGGCCGGGAGGCAAGCCGGAGGACACCAGCACCACCAGGCCGGTGGCATCCACCCCGTTCCCCAAGAAAGTGCTTATCTTCTCCCCCCACCCGGACGACGACGTCATCTCCATGGGCGGCACCTTCATCAGGCTGGCGCACCAGGGACACGAAGTCCACGTGGCATACGAGACCTCCGGTGACGTCGCAGTGCACAACGACGTGGTGATCCAGCATATGGACGCCGCCTACCAGCTCGGATTCGGCGACAGGAGGCAGGAGGTCAAGGATCTCGTGGCCTCGTTCGTGCCGGGCGAGGCGGAGCCGAAGGAACTGCTCGCCATCAAGGCCGCCATCCGCCGCTCCGAGGCGCGGGGCGCGGTCCGCAGTTTCGGCCTGGACGACGACAACAACGCCCACTTCCTCAACCTCCCGTTCTACGAGTCCGGCGGCGTGAAGAAGCTGCCCCGCACCCAGGTGGACGTGGACATAATCAAGGACCTGATGCAGAAGATCCAGCCCGACCAGATCTATATGGCGGGCGACCTCGCCGATCCGCACGGCACGCACAGGGTATGCACCGAAGCCGCCCTGGAAGCGCTCGAACAGCTCCGCGAGGAAGGCGCCGCGTGGGTGAAAAACTGCAACGTATGGCTCTACAGGGGCGCCTGGATGGAGTGGGAACTCGGCCGCGTGGACATGGCGGTCCCGCTCAGCCCGGACGAGGTGGTCGAAAAGCGCTACGCAATCTACCATCACCTGTCCCAGAAGGACATAGTCCCGTTCCCGGGAGACGATCCGAGGGAGTTCTGGCAGAGGGCGGAGGACCGCACCAGCGGCACCGCACAGCTCTACGACAAGCTCGGAATGGCCGAATACCAGGCGATGGAGGTGTTCCTGAAACTCTATTGACGGAATGGCCGACCGCTTCAACCGCTATCCCTCGCAGCTCCTTCAGGACGCCGTGGAGGCCATCAGCTTGCATCTCCTCAAGCAGCCTTCGGAGAACATCCACCACTTCGCCAGCGCCATAGACAAGCTCGCCGATGAGGTGAAATACTGCCGGACCTGCATGATGATCGCCGACGGCGACGAGTGTGCCATCTGCGCCGACCGCACCCGCGACCATTCGATGATCTGCGTGGTGGAGAGCGTGCGCGACGTGATGAGCATAGAGGCCACCGGCCAGTATCACGGGGTCTATCACGTGCTGGGCGGCATCATCTCCCCCATAAACGGCACAGGGCCTTCCGACCTGACCATCAGGCAGCTGGTGGAGAGGGTGACCCCGGAAACGGAGGTGATCCTGGCGCTGTCGGGCGACGTGGAGGGCGAGACCACCGCGTTCTACATCTACCGGCAGATAGAGAAGAGCGGCTGCAGGGTGAGCACGCTGGCAAGGGGCCTGGGATTCGGGGACGACCTGGAATATGCCGACAGCCTGACCCTCGGCAGGTCCATTGCGGGCCGGCAGCCCTTCAAGCCTTAAGGACAATCAGATACGGAAAAGCAGGGATATGCCTATCCCTATGAGGCAGAGTCCGCCGGCAATCTCCGCGGCGTGACCGAATTTCTCCCCGAGTTTGCGGCCGCCGAACAGTCCGCACACCACTGATATGGCGGTGATTACGAATACGGAGACCAGCAGGGGGAAGAAGCCCTTCCAGTCCTCTCCGGCCATCGCTCCGGCAACTCCCACCGCGAAGGCGTCTATGCTGGTGGCGATGCCGCCCAGCACGACATTCCGGAAACCATTGAGACTCAATGCTTCAGAATCCTTCCTGATACCCTCCACAAGCATGGAGCCGCCGACATAAAGCAGCAGCAGGAAGCCCCGAAAAGCCAGCCGAGCAGCAGGAGCAGCGTCTGGATGACCGCGAATGCAAAAGCGAGCGGAAGGACCTCCTTCCACTCTATCTTCTTGAGAGTCACGCCGGAACACAAGGTAACCGCGAAGCAGTCGGCGCATAGGGACGCGGCAGTCAGTATCGACTCAATTATTCCCATAAGCGGACGCAAAAATAATGAAATTATTCATATATTTGCAGGCTGACTTCTCCGTAACGTCAGCTAACCCGTAAGTTTAACCCTTCCGACAAGCGCCGGGACAACCGAGGAAGGCACATGATCAAGATTTTCTACAGACGTGGGTCTGAAATAGTTTTCAGCCCGTCCCAAACGGAGTTTGCTGCTATCAGCAAAGAAAACGTGCTCTGGATAGATCTTCTCGACCCTAGCGGCGAGGAGAAAAGGGCGACGGAATCATTCCTGGGAACAGAAATACAGAGCCGCGCGGAGGCGGAGGAGATCGAAAGCTCCTCACGTTTCTACGAGGAAGGCGCCGCCATTTTCGCAAACACCAACTTCCTGTCCCCGGCAGGAGACGAGATGACGATGGAGACCGTGTCCTTCATCCTCTCCGACGGTGTGCTCACGACGCTCAGGGAGAATCCCCTGCGTTCCTTCGACACCCTCCAGATGAAGATCCAGGCGCGTCCGGAGCAGTTCCCGGACGGGTTCACCGTGTTCGTGGAGATCATGGACAAGCGCGTGGACCTGGATGCCGACATCGTGGAGCTCATCGGCAAGGACGTGAGCCAGTTCAGCAAGCGCGTCAACCAGAAGGAGGACATCAACGAGGAGTTCCTGCTCGACATCAACCAGCTTCAGGAGAATGCGATGTTCGTGCGTGAGAACATCGTGGATAAGCAGAGGCTGATCTCCAATATCCTCAAGAGCAAGCGCTGTCCGAAGAATCCGGAGCTGCGCGAGGACCTGAACATCATCCTCCAGGATATCACTTCCCTGATCAATCACACCAATTTCGCGTTCGAGAGGCTCGAGTACCTGCAGGATACCGTCCTGGGTATCATCAACCTGGACCAGAACAACATAATGAAGATATTCACCTTCGTGTCCGTGCTGCTTATGCCGGCGACCCTGCTGGCCAGTTTCTACGGAATGAACGTGACGCTGCCGTTTGCTGACAAGTGGTGGGCGTGGATTGCGATCACGGCAGTCATGCTTATGCTGGTCTTCGGAATCTGGTGGATCTTCCGTCACCGGAAGATGATGTAAGTCAGACCCTGACACACAGTAAGCCCTGCGAGACCTGAAATGATGGTTAACGGTCTTCGCAGGGCTTACTGCATGTCAGGGCTGCACGGCATTACCGGGCATCACCCCAGGATAATCAGATGTTACCGGGCCTTGCCGTTGGATCCGAGGACCTCGACGATCTTGTGGATGTACATCTTCTTCATCTCCTCGCGTGCCGGCTTGAGATACTGGCGCGGGTCGAAGTGCTCAGGATGCTCGTTGAAGTGCTTGCGGATGGCTGCGGTCATAGCAAGACGGCTGTCGGAGTCGATGTTGATCTTGCAGACTGCGCTCTTGGCTGCCTTGCGGAGCTGCTCCTCGGGGATGCCGACTGCATCGGGAAGCTTGCCGCCGTTGGAGTTGATGATGTCCACATACTCCTGGGGCACTGAAGAGGATCCGTGGAGGACGATGGGGAAGCCGGGGAGCTTCTTCTCGATGGCCTTGAGGACGTCGAATGCGAGCGGCGGCGGAACGAGGCGGCCGGTCTTGGGATCGCGGGTGCACTGCTCGGGCTTGAACTTGTATGCTCCGTGGCTGGTGCCGATGGAGATTGCGAGGGAGTCGCACTTGGTCTTCTTGACGAAGTCGATGACATCCTCGGGCTTGGTATAGTGGGAGACCTCGGAAGCAACTTCATCCTCGACGCCTGCGAGGACACCGAGTTCGGCCTCTACGGTCACATCGTACTTGTGGGCGTAATTGACGACCTTGCGGCTGAGCTTGACGTTCTCGTCGTAAGGAAGTGCGGAGCCGTCGATCATGACGCTGGAGAAACCGAAATCGACGCAGCTCTTGCAGAGTTCGTAGCTGTCACCGTGATCGAGGTGAAGGACGATCTGGGGCTTCTTCCAACCGAGTTCCTTGGCATACTCCACGGCACCCTGTGCCATGTAGCGGAGGAGGGTCTGGTTGGCGTAGTTGCGTGCGCCCTTGGAAACCTGGAGGATGACGGGAGACTTGGTCTCTGCGCTGGCCTGGATGATGGCCTGGAGCTGCTCCATGTTGTTGAAGTTGAATGCAGGGATGGCATATCCACCCTTGACTGCCTTGGCGAACATCTCACGGGTGTTCACAAGGCCGAGATCTTTGAAAGATACCTTCATGATATAAGAGTTTGAATTAACTTTCCGTTGAATCACGCAAAGATACAAAATATTTGCGTACTTTTGTCTATCAAGCACATAAGAATGACAGGCAAAGTAATCATATTCTCAGCACCTTCCGGCGCCGGCAAGAGCACGGTGGTGAATCATCTCATCGGACTGTATCCGGAGTTCGAATTCTCAGTATCCGCAACCTCCAGGCCCCCTAGGGGCACGGAGAAATACGGCGAGGCCTATTACTTCATTTCCGCCGAGCGCTTCCGCGAGCTCATAGCGCAGGACGCGTTCGTGGAATACGAGGAGGTCTATGCAGACCGTTTCTACGGCACCCTCAAGTCGGAAGTGGAGCGCATCTGGGAAAAGGGCCACGTGATCGTGTTCGACGTGGACGTGAAGGGTGGTTACAACCTGAAGAAGTATTTCGGGGAGTCCGCCCTTTCCGTACTCATCGTCCCCCCGAGCATCGAGGTGCTGGAGACCCGTCTGCGCGGCCGAGGAACCGATACCGAAGAGGCCATACGCGAGCGCCTGGACAAGGCCGCCTGGGAACTGGACTACGCCCGCGGCAAATTCGACGTGGAACTCCTGAACGACAGGCTCGAGGACACTTTCGCGACCGCCGAGGCCATAGTCGATGAATTCCTCGCAAAATGAGGATAGCGGTCTATTCCGGATCCTTCGACCCCCTCCATATCGGCCACCTGGCCATTATGGACTACCTTTCCCGCGACAGTTCGTTCGACTGGGTCTATCTGGTCATCTCCCCGCAGAATCCGTTCAAGGACGCGTCCAAGGCGGACAACGCGCAGGAGCGCTTCGAGAATGCCGTGGCCGCCGTGCGCCGTCATCCGGAACTGCACGTATGGGTGGACGATATCGAGCTCAGGATGGGGCAGCCCAGCTATACCATACGCACGCTGGACGCACTGCGGGAGCGGGAGCCCGGCAACGAGTTCGTCCTCGTGATGGGTGCGGACAACCTGGACGCGATACGCCGCTGGAGGGACTACGAGCGCATCCTCTGCGAATACGGCGTGGCCGTATATCCCAGGAGCGGCTACGATACCGAAAAGATAAGGGAAGGCCTGTACAAAGAGATGAAGGCCCCTTACAGGATACAGATCATCGATGCACCCACAGTCGACATCTCATCGACCAGCATACGCGAAGGCGAAGCGAGGGGCGAGGACATGTCGGAATACAGAATGTAATATGAAAAAGTCCATCCTGGCACTGCTGCCGGTACTCGCCGGCTGCACCCCGTCCGTAATATGCACCCCCTCCCCCGGAGCGCGCGACGTGTGCATAGACACCCATATCATCTTCACTTTCAACGAGGAACCCACACCCGGCAGCGAAGGCATGATACGCATCTTCGACCTCGGCACGGGCGAATGCATCGATTCGCTGGACATGAGCCTGCCCGCAGGCCTCACGGAGCCGCGCAGCTACCCGCCGGACATAGACTACACAAAAATACCGTACGACTACTCCCCCAGGACCTTCATCCCGACCAACAGGAATACCCTGCCGGGGACCCCGTCCGGCACGGCTGAGCCTACCCCGAGGGACATGCAGCTGACCATCATCGGCGGCTTCACGGACGGATTCCGCTTCCATCCGGTCATCGTGCACGGCAACACGGCCACCATCTATCCGCACAACAACATGCTGGAATACGGGCATCGCTACAAGGTTACCATAGACGATTCCGTCTTCGGCCGGAAGATCAGGCCCTGGACCTTCACGACCAAGTCCGAAGGCCCGGCGAATCCACGCGAGCTGCTGGTGGACGCTTCCGGCAAGGGCGACTTCTGCACCGTGCAGGGCGCGCTCGACGCCATCCCGGACGCCTGCCCTGAGCTCACCACGGTCACCATAGCGCCGGGCGACTATGAGGAGCTCGTGTATGCTCGCTGCAAGCGCAACCTGCGCATCAGGGGCGGCGGGAAAGACGTCACGAAGGTGCACTACCCCAACAACGAGGTCTTCAACCCGCACCCGATGACGGTGAAGAACAACGAGAAGGAAGGGGCGTTCCCGTACAGGCGCGCCGCATTTGCGCTCGACCACTGCGACGACGTGATCATCGAGGACATCACCATAGCCACCGACCTGAAGGGCCAGGCAGAGGGCCTGCTCCTCAACGGGGATCGCGTGGCGCTGTACGACGTGCGCATCATCGGCGACGGGGACGCGCTGCAGGCCAACGGGACCATCTACTTGGAAGACTGCGAGATAGACGGCGGCTACGATGCCATCCTCGGAAGGGGAAGCGTGTACCTTCTGCACTGCTACCTGCACAATTCCGGAGGACCGTTCACCTGGGTCAGGAATTTCAAGCCCGCCCACGGCGACGTCTTCGTGGAATGCACCTTCGAGAGCACCGGGGACAAGCCGATCGACTACGGACGCACGCAGACCAATCACGGGAGCAGCTATCCGGACGCGGAGCTGGTGATGATCGACTGCAAGGCCCGCAACCTCCTGCCGGCAGGCTGGAGCTCCATCGGAGAGCCCACCGCCGTGATGCTGGAGCTTGATACCCGCGACCTGGACAGCGGAGAGCCCGTGGACGTTTCCGCGCGCCATCCCTATTCCAGGCAGCTGGACAGAAAAAAGGATGCGGAGCTCATAAAGAACTACCGCACCCCTTCTTATATTTTGGGAGGCTGGACGCCTTCCCGTCAATGATTACTGCTCGTCCGGCTGGTCACCGCCCTGGGGGCCCTGCTGGCCGCCGAATCCACCGTCAGGATTGAATCCCGCTCCGCCCTGAGGGCCCTGCTGGCCACCCTGGGCAGCCTTAGCCATATCCTCTGAAGCGGCGTGCCAAGCGGCTTCGAGTTCGGAGTTGTACCTGTCGATATCGGCGATGTTCTGGTTCTTGACGGCCTCCTTGAGGGAGTTGCAGGCATTCTCGATGGCAGACTTCTTGTCCGCAGGGATCTTGTCGCCGTAGTCCTTGAGGTTCTTCTCGGTCTGGAAGACCATTGCATCGGCGCCGTTGATCTTGTCCACGCGCTCCTTCTCGGCCTTGTCGGCCTCTTCGTTGGCCTTGGCCTCGTCCTTCATCCTCTGGATCTCAGCGTCGCTGAGTCCGCTGGATGCCTCGATGCGGATCTTCTGCTCCTTGCCGGTGCTCTTGTCCTTCGCGCTGACGTTGAGGATACCGTTGGCATCGATGTCGAAGCTGACCTCGATTTGAGGTATTCCGCGCGGCGCGGGAGCGATGCCGTCGAGGTGGAAGATGCCTATCTGCTTGTTGTCCTTGGCCATCGGGCGCTCGCCCTGGAGGACACGGATCTCCACTGAAGGCTGGTTGTCGGATGCCGTGGAGAAGATCTGGTCCTTGTGGACAGGGATGGTGGTGTTGGATTCCACAAGCTTGGTCATCACGCCGCCGAGAGTCTCGATACCGAGGCTGAGCGGGGTAACGTCGAGGAGGAGGACATCCTTCACGTCGCCTGCGAGCACGCCGCCCTGGATGGATGCGCCGATTGCGACGACCTCATCGGGGTTGACGCTCTTGTTGGGCTCCTTGCCGAAGAAATTCTTCACGAGTTCCTGGACCTTCGGGATACGGGTGGAACCGCCCACGAGGAGGACCTCATCCACCTGCGATGCGCTGAGGTGGGCATCTGCGAGTGCCTTGCGGCAAGGGTCGATGCTGCGCTGGAAGAGATCGTCGCAGAGAGCCTCGAACTTGGCCCTGGAGAGGGTCTTGACGAGATGCTTGGGCATGCCGTCGACCGCGGTGATGTACGGGAGGTTGATCTCCGCCGTAGCCGCGTTGGAAAGTTCGATCTTGGCCTTCTCGGCTGCCTCCTTGAGGCGCTGGAGTGCCATTGGATCCTTCTTGAGGTCCATTCCGCCGTTCTCGGATGCGAACTCGGATGCGAGCCAGTCGATGATCTTCTGGTCGAAGTCGTCGCCGCCGAGGTGGGTGTCACCGTTGGTGGAGAGCACCTCGAAGACACCGTCGCCGAGTTCGAGGATGGAGATATCGAAAGTACCGCCGCCAAGGTCATAGACGGCGACCTTCATATTCTTGTTCTTCTTGTCCAGACCGTATGCGAGTGCCGCTGCGGTAGGCTCGTTGATGATACGCTTCACGTCCAGTCCAGCGATCTTGCCGGCTTCCTTGGTCGCCTGGCGCTGGCTGTCGGAGAAGTATGCAGGAACGGTGATGACGGCTTCGGTGACCTCCTGGCGGAGATAGTCCTCAGCGGTCTTCTTCATCTTCTGGAGAATGGCTGCGGAGATCTCCTGGGGAGAGTAGAGCCTTCCGTCGATGTCCACGCGCGGGGTGTTGTTGTCGCCGCGGACCACCTTGTAAGGCACGCGGGCGACTTCCTGGCCTACCTGGTCGTAAGTCTCGCCCATGAACCTCTTGATGGAGAATACGGTCTTGTGGGGGTTGGTGATAGCCTGGCGCTTGGCCGGTGATCCGACCTTGCGCTCGCCATTGTCCGTGAATGCCACTACGGACGGAGTGGTACGTGCACCTTCATCGTTGATGATGACGGTAGGCTGGTTGCCTTCCATCACGGCCACACAGGAGTTTGTGGTACCGAGGTCAATTCCTATGATTTTTCCCATTGTTATTGTGTTTTGTTTGTTGTTCAACTATCTGTCCGCACCGTTGCGGACGGCAATGGATACATCAAATCCTTTGCCACCGGGATATTTGTGACATTTTGTCAAGACGGATGACATCGTGAGCGGAAAATGACTACCTTTGGCGTATGGAATACAGACAGCTGACGGCGGAGGAATGCGCGGACATACAGTCCCGCATACTCTACGAAGACAACCACCTTCTCATAGTGAACAAGAAGGTCGGGGAGATCACCCAGGGTGACAAGACCGGCGACGAATGCCTTGCGGAACTGATGAAGGCCTACATCGCGGAGCGCGACGGCAAGCCGGGGAAGGTCTTCATGGGCATCCCCCACAGGCTCGACCGCCCCGTCAGCGGCATCTGCATCCTCGCCAAGACCGGAAAGGCGCTGGAACGCATGGCGGAGATGTTCCGGGACGGCGGGGTCCACAAGAAATACTGGGCACTATGCTGCAGCCGTCCGAAGACGGACGAAGGGCACCTGGAAGGCTGGATCAACCGCAACGAGAAGCAGAACAAATCCTATATCGTGGCTGAAGGGGCGGAACCCAAGCCTGCCCGCTACAAGGAAGCGAAGCTCGCGAAATTGAACTACAGATACCTCCGCAGCACGGACCGCTACCATCTCGTGGAGGTGGAGCTGCTCACCGGCCGGCATCACCAGATCCGCTGCCAGCTGAGCCATATGGGCTGCGTGATCAAGGGCGACCTCAAATACGGTGCACCCCGCTCCAATCCGGACGGAGGCATCTGCCTGCACGCCCACGAGGTGACATTCATCCACCCCGTCAAGAAGACGGAGATGGACATCATCGCTCCGGTCCCTGCTTCCTGGAAGGGCGTGAGTGAAGGGCCCGGGCACTGACCCCCTTTGCATATTCCCCCGGATTGACGCCGTGTATGGCCTTAAACGCCAGCGCGAACGTCACGGGATTGTGGTAGCCCGACCTGGCCGCCACGTCCCTTATCTTCGCTTTCGGATCTTCCCTGATCAGCGTCTCCGCATAGCCGACCCGGTACGCATTGACGAATTGCGGGAAAGTCTTGCCGGAACAGGCGCCCACCGCCTGCGACAGGCTGTTCCGCTCCACTCCGAGGCTGCCGGCGAAGGAGTCCTGGGAGAAATCGGGATCCAGATACGGCCGCCTGCTTTCGAATGCGGCCACGGCTCTCGCATAAATGGCGCGGAGAGCCGCCGCCTCGCCCTGTCCACCGGTTTTTCCAGAGGCAGATACCACAGGATACGGCCGGCGTATCTCCACCGCCTGCTTTTCCGTCAGCAGGAAGGTCCTTCCATAATATGCCCGCACGTGCATGAAAGCATAGAATCCGGCCAGCAGCGCGACCTCGAACCAGAGTGGCCACCCGAAAGGAGCCAGCACGGGACAGAGGCAGAGAAGTGCGGAGAGAACACACATGCACATCAGCCGGGAATAGTTCATCACACCGGTCCACGCGGCACTGCCGAAGCTCAGGCGGCCATGGTGCTCCTTTATATGCAGCCTCGCCAGATGCACCGTCACGAGAAGGGAATAGGCGATGATGGCCGCGATGGAGATATCTGCCGGGATGCCGCAGAACAGGCCCAGCGCAAACAGCGAAAGGAGCACCGCGCTGTTCCACAGGGGCAGAACTTCCCTGCCGTCCGGGATCGGGAACAGGGAAATGGAACATACCGCCGTAACAAGGCAGACGACGATGCGGGCGGGATCCGGCCGGAACCCGTACAGCAGGCAGGTCGACAGCAGTGACGACACCAGTATCATCGACGAAGCAAGCCGGAGCTGGAAACTAAAGGTCAGTTTTCTCATTGCAGCAAGTTATGCTGCCGCAATGTACGAAGAACCCCCTTCACGAAAGTGGTCACGAAGGGGGTCTGTTTTATTTTTGTGAAAAATGTAACTACTTTTTGGCCTTTATTGACTCGAAGCCCTTGCCGTAAACGCCCGTGACCGAAGTGACGGACAGGAAAGCGTTGGGGTCTATGCCCTTCACCGTGCGGAGAAGGAAATTCAGGTCGGACTTGCGGGTGAGCACCATCAGGACTTCCGTATTCTGCCTCGTGTACCAGCCCTTGCCGTCAAGGACGGTCACTCCGCGGTGGAGGTTATGGGTGATCATGTCGGCGATCTCCTCATACTTGGACGAAAGGATGAAAAGCTGCACGGACTGCTTGGAACCAGCCAGATAGAGGTCGAGCACCGTACTCACGATCACTATGAGGATGAAACCGTAGACAACCGTGGTGACCTTCTCGGTCCAGGGCATGAGTTCTCCCGCCGCCGTGTATGAAGGGACCAGCAGCGAGGACAGGATGATGACCGCATCGGTGATGAGGATCATGCGCCCGGGCGAAACATTGCGGTATTTGTTCACGATCAGCGCAATGATGTCCGTGCCACCGGTGCTTCCGCCCTGGGACATCGTCATTCCTATGCCCACGCCGACCAGGATGCCGCCCATTATCGTGCTCATCAGCTTGCCGTTGTCTATGGCAAGGGTCTGCACGATGTCGGCCGGAATCAGGCCCTGGAAAATGTTGAGTCCCGCGGATGCCACGAAGATGGCGTACACGGTCTTGCCGCCGAAGGACTTGCCGAGGGTGAAGAGGGCCGCCACCAGGAGAAGCAGGTTCACCACGAAATAGGACCATCCGGCCTTGATCACGCCTCCGGTAGCATACTGGATGATGGAGGCGATACCGGTCACGCCGCCGCCGATGAGGTTGTTCGGCAGCAGGAACACGGTCCAGCCGACGACGAAGCAAAGGATGCCGAGAGTGATCAGGGCATACTCCTTGATGAAAGTGAATACGCTTTTATTCATTTGCAGACTGTTTCTTCTTTCCGGGTTTCGAGATGCCCGCCTTTATCTCCTCGAAGCCTTCACCGTACACGTTGCTGGTAGGCGAAACGGACATGAAGGCCTTGGGGTCCACTTCCTTGATGACCTTCGTGAGGGAAGGCAGCTCTTTCTTGCCTATGATGATGAGCAGGACGTTCTTGCCTGCCTTGGTGTACCAGCCGGTGGCCTGCAGCACGGTCACTCCCCTGTCCATATTGTCGACGATATGGTCCGCGATGGCTTCGTACCTGGAAGAGAACACCAGCAGCTGGTAGGATTCCTTGCGGCCTCCGACCACGAAGTCTATCATCAGCGAGAAGATGACGATCTCCACGATACCATAGACCATGTCGGAGAAATGCTTGTCGGGCAGCAGGAGCAGCAGGGTGACGACCAGCAGGTCGGACACCATGAACGCCTTGCTGAGCGACACGGGCCAGTAGCGGTTGACCATCAGCGCGATGATGTCCGTGCCTCCCGTACTGCCGCCGTAGCGCAGCACGAGCCCGATGCCGAGCGCTTCCAGCACACCGGCGATGATGGGTATGAGCACCCTCTCCGGGACATAGAAGAAATTGCCTTCCACGCTGGCCAGGGCAGGCCAGCTCTCCAGCAATTGCATGGCCAGGGACGACATCACGATGCAGTATATCGTCTTGAAACCGAAGCCTATGCCCATGGCGATGACCGCCACTATGATCAGGAGGGCGTTGATCACGAAATAGGAATACTGCGCCTGGATGACGCCGCCGGTGGCATACTGGATCACCGTGCAGAGACCCATCATGCCTCCCGCGGACATTCCGTTGGGAATCATGAAGCCTTCCCAGGCGAATGCGAAAATGAAGCAGGCCAGGGTGAGTATCAGGTAATCGGCTATGCCCCTGCGGATCTTCTTTCCGTCCATCGCCTACCTCACTACTATGTTGACTATCCTGCCGGGAACGACGATGACCTTGACTATGGTAAGCCCGGTCACGTACTTTTCGGTCTGGCTGCTTGCACGCACCGCCGCCTCGACTTCCGCCGGGGTCGCGCTCTTCGGAAGGTCGATGGTGAAGCGCATCTTGCCGTTGAACTGCACCGGATAGGTGACGTTGTCCTCGGCGGCAAGCGCGGGGATGAATTCGGGGAACGAAGCCGTGGTCACGCTTGAGTCGTGGCCGAGCTGATGGTAGAGCTCCTCGGTGATATGAGGGGCGAACGGGCTGAGCATAATGACCATGGGCTCGAGGATCTCGCGCTTGCTGCACTTCATCTGCGCAAGCTCGCCCACCGCAATCATGAATGCGGAGATGCTGGTGTTGTAGGAGAAGTTCTCCACGTCCTCCTGCACCTTGCCGATGAGCTTGTGGAGCACCTTGAGTTCGGCCGGAGTGGCCTTTTCGTCCGTCACGAGCCAGTTGTCACGGTCGTGGAAGAGGCGCCAGAACTTCTTGAGGAAGCGGTTCACGCCGTCGATTCCCTTGGTGTCCCAGGGCTTGCTCTGCTCCACGGGGCCGAGGAACATCTCATAGAGACGCAGGGTGTCGGCGCCGTAGGTATCGCACACGAGGTCGGGGTTGACCACGTTGTACATGCTCTTGCTCATCTTCTCGATGGCCCAGCCGCAGACGTATTCGCCGTCCTCCAGGATGAACTCGGCGTCGGCGAAGTCGGGGCGCCAGGCCCTGAAGGCCTCGAGGTCGAGCCTGTCGTTATGGACTATGTTCACGTCCACGTGGATCTCGGTGGTCTCGTAGTTGTCCTTGAGGCCGAGTGAGACGAACTTGTTGGTCCCGACTATGCGGTAGACGAAGTTGGAACGGCCCTGGATCATGCCCTGGTTCACGAGCTTGCGGAACGGTTCGTCCTCGCAGACATAGCCGAGGTCGTAGAGGAACTTGTTCCAGAACCTGGAATAGATAAGGTGGCCGGTGGCGTGCTCGGTGCCGCCTACATAGAGGTCGACGGAGCGCCAGTACTCGTTCACGGCCCTGTCCACAAGGGCTTTGTCGTTGTGGGGATCCATATAGCGGAGATAGTAGGCGCTGGAGCCTGCGAATCCCGGCATCGTGGACGTCTCGAGCGGATATCCCTTGTAGGTCCAGTCCTTCGCACGAGCGAGAGGGGCCTCTCCGGTGGGCTTGTAAGAATCTATCTCGGGCAGCACGAGCGGGAGGTCGGCCTCGTCCACGGGACAGGGAATGCCGTCCTTGTAATAGATGGGGAACGGCTCGCCCCAGTAGCGCTGGCGGCTGAAAATGGCGTCGCGCAGGCGGTAGTTGGTCCTGCGGCGGCCGAGTCCGTGGGCTTCCACGTAATCCTTGGCGGCCTCGATGGCCTGGGCAACGGTCATTCCGTTGAGGAATCCGGAATTGCACATTATGCCTTCCTTGGCGTCGAAGGACTCCTCGGAGACGTCGCAGCCCTCGATGAGCGGGACGATGGGAAGATTGAACTTCTTCGCGAAGGCGTAGTCGCGGCTGTCGTGCGCCGGCACGGCCATGATGGCGCCGGTGCCATATCCGGCAAGCACGTATTCGGATATCCAGACAGGAATCTTCTCTCCGGTGAGGGGATTGATGCCGTATGCGCCGGAGAACACGCCGGTGACGGTCTTTGTCTCGGCGATGCGCTCGCGCTCGGTCTTCTTCTTGACTTCCTTGATGTATGCGGCGACGGCCTCCTTCTGCGCGGAGGACGTAAGCTGGTCCACGAGTTCGCTCTCGGGAGCGAGCACCATGAACGTCACGCCGAATACGGTGTCCGCACGGGTGGTGAATATGGTAACGGGCAGCTCGCGGCCTTCGCAGACGGTGTTGAACACCATCTCGGTACCGTCGGAGCGGCCTATCCAGTTGCGCTGCATCTCCTTGAGGGAGTCGGACCAGTCGAGCCTGTCGAGGGAATCGAGCAGCCTGCCGGCATATGCGGACACGCGCAGCTGCCACTGCTTCATCTTCTTCTGCTCCACGGGGAAACCGCCGCGCACGCTGAGGCCGTCCTTGACCTCGTCGTTCGCAAGCACGGTACCGAGGCCCTCGCACCAGTTCACCGAGGTCTCGCCGAGATAGGCGATACGGTAGCGCATCAGGATGTCGGATTTCTCCTTCTCGTCAGCCGACGCCCACTGCTCCTGGGTGACGTCCTCGTAGCCCTCCTTCTCTATGCGGGCGACGAGCTCGCTTATCGGGCGGGCCTTGCCGGCCTCCGGGTCATACCAGCTGTCGAACATCTTCAGGAAAGCCCACTGCGTCCACTTGTAGTAGGCCGGGTCGCAGGTACGGACTTCGCGGTCCCAGTCGAACGAGAAGCCTATGCGGTCGAGCTGGCTGCGGTAGCGCGCGATGTTCTGCATCGTGGTCACCTCGGGATGCTGGCCCGTCTGGATGGCATACTGCTCGGCGGGAAGGCCGAATGCGTCATAGCCCATGGGATGGAGCACGTTGAAGCCCCTGAGCCTCTTGTAGCGGGAGTAGATGTCGCTGGCGATGTACCCGAGGGGGTGTCCCACGTGAAGTCCCGCACCGCTGGGGTACGGGAACATGTCCAGGACGTAATATTTGGGCTTGGAGGCGTCCTCGACGGCCTTGTTAGTCTTGTTGGCCGCCCAATATGCCTGCCATTTGCTTTCGATAGATTTGAAATCGTAATCCATTTCTTGCGCTTTATTTCTTTTTTTCCAATCTGAATTCAACGTACAGTGACATCTCCGACTTCACCTTCCGGCCTCCCACCTTGCCCGGCTTCCAGTCGGGGGACGCGTTGATGACGCGCAGGGCCTCGTCGTCCAGCAGCGGGTGCACTCCCTTGACGACCTTGGCATCCTTGACCTTGCCTTTCTCATCTATTACGAAGTCCACCAGCACCTTGCCCTGGATACCGTCCTCAACGGCCTGACGGGGGTATTTGAGGTACACGTAAACCCACCTCTTGAGGAATGAAACGGGATCCGGAGAGCCCAGGAAGGTCGGCCAGGTGTCGCATTCGTAATAAGGGTAAATCTCCCTGCCGGAACCGCGGCGCAGGTCGCTCTTTTCGGAATGGCGGAATTCCGGCTTCGGTCCGTTGGGGCGAGCTTGAGGGTGAAATTGTAGATATATTCGAGTTCCCGCTCCATGTCATCGTACTCGATGATGGATTCGGTATCCCTCGGGCTGTTGTATTCCGGATACATTCCGGTGGTGAAGAACACCGAGGGTATCTCCTTGTCGTAGAATATGCGGTGGTCCGAATTCACGGGTTCCCTGGTCACGAGCACGGGCTGCACCGGCTGGAGGGTCGCGGCCAGTTCGTTCACTATCCTGTTCATATCGTCGTTGGAGCAGGTATAGGCGTAGAAGCCGCCCGAACCGGTGCCGAGCATGTCCAGGTTGACCATCGCGTCGATCGATTCCGGCGCGCTGAAGGCGCGGTTGAGGAAATACCACGCTCCGGCACCGCCCTCGAGGGAAGCGCCGAACGCCGCGAAGATCACGGAACGGCGGAGCAGCACGCTGCGGGCGCTGAGCATACCCGCGAGCTGGAGCATCATCGCCAGTCCCGACGCATTGCCGTTGGCTCCGTAGCAGATGCGCTCCACGGTCTCCCCGTCCACGCTGACCTTAATGGTGCCGACGTTGTCCAGGCGGGCGCCGATGACGATGTAATGGTCCTTGAGGTTCTTGTCGTAGCCCTGGATGAATCCCAGCACGTTGCGGGACCTGAGCGTATCCCCGCCGGGAAGTTTCATCCCGAACTGTTCCATATCGGTGCCGCTGAGGCGTTCTATCCCCATGCGGTCGAATTCCGAGGCGATGTAGGCGGCTGCGGCGGTCTCCCCTTCCGAACCTGCCCGGCGGCCTTCCATCGCCGCCGAAGACAGCATCTGGATGCGGGACTTCATCTCCCGGGCGGTCTCGCCGAGGGAGAGGTCGGAGATGAGGGGGTCACGGAACTGGGCATTGGCTGCTATGGAGCCGAGGATCAGAAGGATCGAAGCAAAAAGACGTTTCATACCTCAATCGTTGTTCAAAATCCAGGCCCCTTTCGGGCAGAACGCTTCCTTGGACACCTTTTTCAGGGACGCATAGACTTCCTGCAGGTTGTCGGACGGGCAGATGCCCACCGCAGTGAAGCCGTTCTTGTATGCGATGAGAGTCGCGGGATAGCCCTTTGCGGACACCTTGTCCGCGAAGGAACGGGCGTTCCCGACTTTGCTGAACGAGCCCACGATGACGTAATAGCGCGCTTCGAGGCCGGCCTTGGACTCGGCCTTGAGCTGGCGCGCCGCCACCACGGAATTGCTGAAATTCTTTATGGAATCCAGCACGGCCAGCGAATCGGTCATCTGCTTCCGGACGCGGCGGAGCGAATCCATACGGGCCTCGTGGGCCATGGTCTCGCGTTCTATGGCATCCCTCTTGGCCGCGATGTCGGCCGACGTGGGACGGCCCGCCGCCCTGCGGAAGAAATCGCATCCGCCGAGCAGCATCACTGCGGCGCAGAGTGCGGCCGTGACGGCCGTTTTGCTGAGAAAGCTTCGAATTGCCATATTGGGAACAAATTTAATCAAAAGTTTTATATTTGCATTGCCCATGCGAAGCATGCCATTCATATGCGCCGCCCTGCTCTGCCTCGGTCCCCTCTCCGCCAAGGCACAGATACGGACTTACGAGGTGCCGTTCCCGGCTCCCCTGCGCTCTCCGGTCGACACCGTGCGGCTCTTCATCATAGGGGACGTGATGATGCATATGCCGCAGCTCAAGTACGACCACACCCTTTTCTTCGAGGACATAGCCCCCGAGATGCGGGAAGCGGACATAGCCATAGCCAACATGGAATTCAGCCTCGGAGGCGAGCCGTATTCCGGCTACCCGGCGTTCAGCGCACCCGACTACATCGCCCCGTACATGGCGGCATGCGGCACGGACGTTTTCCTCACCGCGAACAACCACATCCTGGACAGGGGCAGCAAGGGCCTTGAGAGGACCCTGGGCATTTACCGTTCGATGGCCGATTCCGTGAAATTCACCGGATCCGCCGGCAGTTACGAAGAGAACCTCAGGCTGAACCCGCTGATGCTCCGTTTCCACGGCATCAGCATCGCCCTCGTGAACTTCACCTACGACACCAACGGCATCACGGTCCGCGGATGGCCGAACACCAACTACCAGGTGCGCGACTCCGTGAAGGCAGCAATCGGCCGTGCAAAGGCGCAGGAAGCCGATTTCATCATCGCTTTGCCGCACTGGGGCGAGGAATACATGCTGACCCACAGCAAGCCCCAGCAGGAGTGGGCGGAATGGATGGCGGCGGAGGGAGTGGACGCCATCATAGGAGGGCATCCCCACGTGGTCCAGGACACCGCGCACATCGGCGGCGTGCCGGTGGTCTATTCGCTCGGCAACGCGGTATCCAACATGAGCAGGACCAACACCAGGCTGGAACTCGCCGTCCGCCTGACGCTGCTCAAGGACGCCAGCACCGGGGAGACCAGGGTGCTGGAACCCGAACTGCTCCCGATGTGGTGCACCCTTCCCGGCAGGCTCGTGAACGGCTACAAGACCATATTCATAAAGAAATGGGCCAGCCGCAGGAGCGACTGGCTCATTCCGAGCGATTATGATGAAATGGCCGCCAC
>CADAFW010000027.1 GCA_902787295.1 uncultured Bacteroidia bacterium | reverse complement strand
GTCACCGTGGAGGACGGATCCGTCAAGGGAGGCCTTTTCGGCGCGGTGAGCGAGTACGTGGCATCGCACGGAGGCCGGCTGGGCGTGGAGGGCGTGGGAGTGCCCGACAGATTCATCACGCACGCCCGTCAGAGCGAGCAGAAAAGCCTCTGCGGAATGGATGTTGAAAACTTGTCAAAAAAAATCCAAAAGATTTTGGAGAAATCGAATTAATCTCTATCTTTGCAATCCCTTTTGGGGAATTGACATAACAGATTGCCGATGTAGCTCAGTTGGTCAGAGCGTGTGATTTGTAATCTCAAGGTCGTGGGTTCGATTCCCTCCATCGGCTCATCAGCAATCTAAGAACAGGGGCAAGTACCAGAGTGGCCAAATGGGGCAGACTGTAAATCTGCTGGTTGATACCTTCGGTGGTTCGAATCCATCCTTGCCCACAAAAGCGGGAAGCAGAAGACTTTCCAGACCCAGCATTCTCCTACCCCGCTCAATGAATGCCGATGTAGCTCAGGGGTAGAGCGCATCCTTGGTAAGGATGAGGTCATGAGTTCAAATCCCATCATCGGCTCCAATACCGGACTTTGTGCCGGTTTATTTTTGTAAGAACAAAACAACTTTATACGTAATATTATGGCAAAAGAAGTTTTCAAGAGGACCAAACCTCATGTCAACATTGGTACTATCGGCCACGTTGACCACGGCAAGACCACTCTTACCGCTGCTATCTCCAAGACCCTCCACGAGAAGGGTTTCGGTCAGCAGGAAATCAAGTCGTTCGACCAGATCGACAACGCTCCGGAAGAGAAGGAGCGTGGTATCACCATCAACACCGCTCACATCGAGTATGAGACTGCTACCCGTCACTATGCTCACGTCGACTGCCCAGGCCACGCAGACTACGTGAAGAACATGGTTACCGGTGCGGCCCAGATGGATGGTGCAATCCTCGTGGTTGCAGCAACCGACGGCCCTATGCCTCAGACCAACGAGCACGTGCTTCTCGCAAAGCAGGTCAACGTCCCTAAGATGGTCGTCTTCCTCAACAAGGTCGACCTCGTGGACGATGAGGAAATGCTCGACCTCGTCGAGATGGAAGTCCGCGACCTCCTCAACAAGTACGATTTCGACGGCGACAACGCTCCCGTCATCCGTGGTTCCGCACTCGGCGCCCTCAACGGAGAGCCCCAGTGGGTTGACAAGGTCATGGAGCTCATGGACGCAGTCGACAGCTATATTCCGCTCCCTGAGCGCCTCGTCGACAAGCCGTTCCTGATGCCTATCGAGGACATCTTCTCCATCACCGGTCGTGGTACTGTCGTTACCGGTCGTATCGAGGCTGGTACCATCCACGTCAACGATCCTGCAGAGATCGTCGGTTTCAACGATAAGCCGAGGAACACCGTCGTCACCGGCGTCGAGATGTTCCGCAAGCTCCTCGATCAGGGTGAGGCTGGTGACAATGTAGGTCTCCTCCTCCGTGGTATCGACAAGAAGGAAGTCCGCCGTGGTGAGGTCATCGCAAAGCCTGGTTCCATCAAGCCTTACGATCACTTCCTCGGTCAGATCTACGTCCTCAAGAAGGAAGAGGGTGGACGTCACACTCCTTTCCACAACAAGTATCGTCCCCAGTTCTTCATCCGTACCCTCGACGTTACCGGTGAGATCACTCTCCCCGAGGGTGTCGAGATGGTCATGCCTGGCGACAACGTAGAGATCGACGTCAAGCTCATCACCCCTGTCGCTCTTAACGAGGGCCTCAGCTTCGCAATCCGCGAGGGTGGCCGTACCGTCGGCGCAGGCCAGGTGATCAAGGTTCTTGGTTAATAAAATCTCTCTATAGGGTGGATGCCTCAAAGGGGACATCCACCTTTTTAGGGGAATAGAACAATGGTAGTTCAGCGGTCTCCAAAACCGTCCATGTGGGTTCGATTCCTGCTTCCCCTGCAAAGTACCAAAGGTTACGCTTTGGTAATTGTTTAACAGGAGCTGCAAATCCGCTTCCAATCCGCGGCTCCCACTAAATGTAAAGATGAAGAAGTTTATCAATTACTGCAAAGAGTCTTTCATAGAGCTCACCAAGAAGACCACCTGGCCTACCTGGGAGAAACTGCAGAGTTCTGCAATCCTCGTCCTGGTCGCCACGGTTATCCTGGCTGCGCTTCTGTGGGTTGTAGACTTCGCTTTCCAGCATCTGATGACCGCAATCTACACATTGTAATTTCGTACTTTTATGGCCGACATGAAATGGTATGTTCTGCGGACTGCTGGAAGCAAGGAAAAGAAAGCCGCGGAATATCTCCAGAAAGAGATTGAGCGCAGTGGTCTGCAGGATCAGGTAGCTCAGGTTCTCGTACCTGTCAAGAAAGAAATAGTCACACGCAACGGCAAGAGAAAGACAGTCGACAGACTGCTTTTCCCTGGCTATGTGCTTATACAGTGCGAGCTTGACGCGAGGCTTGAGAACATAATCCGCAACGACGTTCCGAACATGTCAGGATTCCTCACGGAGTCCAAATCCATGGCGGTTAATACCGGGAACAAGATCTTTGACGAGAAGACGGGCAAGACCGTCGACGAGGTCAGGACCATTTCCGGCCGTTTCCCCGTGCCTATCCGAGAGGAAGAGGCGCAGAGGATACTCGGAGTACAGGACGAGAATGTGGACAATGCGGCGGAGACCTACGTCAACTATGAGGTGGGTGAGTCCGTGCGCATCACCGATGGTCCGTTCAGCGGATTCAGCGGCACGGTCGAAGAAATCCTGGAAGACAGAAGCAAGGTCAAGGTAATCGTTGTAATCTTCGGGAGGAAGACCCTCCTTGAACTCAGCTTTACACAAGTAACAAAAGAATAACAAATTATGGCAAAAGAAGTTACCGGATTCATTAAGCTCCAGATCAAAGGCGGAGCCGCCAATCCAGCACCTCCGGTAGGACCAGCTCTTGGTTCCAAAGGCTTGAACATTATGGACTTCTGCAAGGCTTTCAATGCAGCTACGCAGAGCATGGCAGGCAAGGTCGTTCCTGTTGTCATCACCGTTTACTCCGACAAGTCTTTCACGTTCGAGGTCAAGCAGCCGCCCGTGGCTGTATCCCTCAAGGAAGCTGCCAAGATCACTACCGCATCCGGCGAGCCTAACCGCAAGAAGGTCGCAAGCGTCACCTGGGACCAGGTGAAGGCGATCGCGGAAGGCAAGATGTCGGATCTCAACTGCTTCACCATCGCCTCTGCAATGAGGATGGTCGCAGGAACAGCAAGAAGCATGGGTATCACCGTCAGCGGTGAGTTCCCCAAGGACCTTTAATATCGAAACGCTATGAGCAAAATGACAAAGAATCAGAAGGCAGCATACGAGAAGTATGATTCTCATAAGCTGTACACCCTCGCCGAGGCGTCACAGGTAGTAAAGGATATCACATTCACCAAGTTCGATTCATCCGTGGAAATCTCCGCCAACCTCGGCGTAGACCCCCGCAAGGCCAACCAGATGATCCGTGGCGTCGTCACCCTTCCTCATGGAACGGGTAAGGTCGTCCGCGTCCTCGCACTCTGTACTCCCGACAAGGAGGCTGAGGCAAAGGAAGCCGGTGCCGATTACGTAGGTCTCGACGAATACGTGGAGAAGATCAAGGGTGGCTGGACGGATGTGGACGTCATCGTCTGTACTCCTTCAGTCATGGCCAAGGTCGGTGCCCTCGGTAAGATCCTCGGACCCCGCGGTCTCATGCCGAACCCCAAGACCGGCACCGTGACCATGGAAATCGGCGCAGCCGTCAAGGCGTCCAAGGGTGGTAAGATCGACTTCAAGGTCGACAAGACCGGTATCATCCACACGGCTATCGGAAAGGTTTCGTTCACCGCACAGCAGATCTATGACAACGCTGCAGCAGTCCTCAACGAAATCGCAAAGCTCAAGCCGCAGACCCTCAAGGGTACCTATATGAAGAGCGCAGCCCTCTGCTCTACCATGAGCCCGGGTATTAAGATTGATCTCAAGGCATTCCTCAACGGTGCTGAGTAAAAATTCAATATTATGAAAAAGGAACTTAAAGGTCAGATTATTGAAACCATCTCAGCACAGCTCCAGCAGTATCCTAATTTCTACATTACCGATATTGCCGGCCTGAATGCTGGACAGACATCCAAACTCCGTCGCGAGTGCTTCAACAACAACATCGTGCTCTCAGTGGTGAAGAACACCCTCTTTGCACATGTTCTCAAGGCACAGGAGAGCGAAGAGCTCAAGTCTCTCGAGCAGACTCTCACCGGAAACACCGCAATCATGTATTGCGAGGTCCCTTCCGCTCCCGGAAAGCTCATCAAGAAGCTCCAGAAGGAAGGTTTCCAGAAGCCGGTGGTAAAGGGCGCTTACGTTCAGGAGTGTGCTTTCATCGGAGCAGACAAGCTTGATCAGCTCGCAGCCATCAAGACCAAGGAAGAACTCATCGGCGACATCATCGCCCTCCTCCAGAGCCCTATCCAGAGGGTCATCGGCGGACTCGAGAACGCTTCCGAGGGCAAGGGCGAGAACGAGAAGATCTACACCGCTCCCGCAGCCGCCCCTGCGGAGGAACCCGCAGCAGCACCTGCAGAAGAACCTGCAGCAGCTCCTGCCGAGACTCCCGCAGCCGAATAATCCGAATAATATTAACAATTTAAAGAATAAAGAATTATGGCAGATGTAAAAGCCCTTGCAGAAGAGTTGGTAAACCTTTCTGTAAAAGATGTTCAGGAACTTGCAAAGGTCCTCAAGGAAGAGTATGGTATCGAGCCTGCAGCAGCAGCTGTAGTCGTAGCCGCCGGTGATGGTGCTGGTGCAGCCGCTGAGGCTGAGCAGACCGAGTTTGACGTCGTCCTCGCATCCGCAGGACAGGCTAAGCTCAACGTCATCAAGGTTGTCAAGACCGAGCTTGGACTTGGCCTCAAGGAAGCCAAGGATCTCGTTGACGGCGCTCCTTCCACTCTCAAGGAGAAAGTCTCCAAGGCAGAGGCCGAGGCCCTCAAGGCAGCTCTTGAAGAGGCAGGCGCTGAGGTTGAGATTAAGTAATTACTCTCCCTCCCTGCACAGGGAACAAACAGGTTTAGAGCCAAGGATAATAGGCTCTAAACCTTTTTTCCGTATTTAACTTTTTCTCATTCCAAAGGCAGAATATGTCAAATAAGACTAACACCAGGCGAATCAATTTCGCAACTTCCAAAATCCTGGAATACCCAGATCTGCTCGAGGTCCAGCTCAAGTCCTTCAAGGACTTTTTCCAGCTTGAGACCACTCCTGAAAACAGGAAGGACGAGGGACTGTTCCAGGTTTTCCAGGAGATATTCCCGATCGAGGATACGAGAAACAACTACAAGCTGGAGTTCATCGACTACTTCATCGATCCTCCGCGTTATTCGATCGAGGAATGCCTTGAGAGGGGACTCACCTACAACGTCCCCCTGAAGGCGAAGCTCCGTCTGTCCTGCACGGACCCGGAGCACGAGGACTTCGCAGAGCGGGTCCAGGACGTGTACCTCGGGGACATCCCGTATATGACACCTGCCGGCACCTTCGTGATCAACGGATCGGAGCGTATCATCGTCTCCCAGCTCCACAGGTCCCCTGGTGTATTCTTCGACCAGAGCATGCATGCCAACGGCACCAAGCTGTACTCTGCTCGAATCATCCCCTTCAAGGGATCATGGATCGAGTTCGCCACTGACATCAACAATGTCATGTATGCGTACATCGACCGCAAGAAGAAACTTCCCGTCACCACCCTCCTGCGCGCCATCGGCTTCAACGGGGACAAGGACATCATCGACATCTTCGACTTTGCCGACGAGATCAAGGTCCAGAAGAAGGTGCTCGCGGAGAACAAGGGCCGCAAGCTTGCAGCCAAGGTTCTCAAGACCTGGGTGGAGGACTTCGAGGACGAGGATACCGGCGAGATCATCGCCATCGAGCGTACCCAGACCCTCCTCGACCGCGGCGAGATCCTGGATGACGACGCAATAGCAGCCATCCTCGACACCGACGTCAAGACCATCCTTCTCCAGAAGGACGAGGCCAGCTCCTCGGAGTACAATATCATTTTCAACACGCTCCAGAAGGATCCTACCAACACCGAGATCCAGGCTGTGAACTACATCTACAAGCAGCTCCGCAATTCGGAACCGCCGGATGAGAACACCGCCCGCGACGTCATCGAGAAGCTCTTCTTCTCCGAGAAGCGCTACGACCTCGGCAACGTGGGAAGGTACCGCCTCAACAAGAAGCTGCACCTCACCATCGATCCCGACGTGCGCGTGCTGACCAAGACGGACATCATCGAGATCATCAAGTATCTCATCCAGCTCATCAACTCGAAGGCTACGGTGGACGATATCGACCACCTCAGCAACCGCCGCGTGCGCACCGTTGGCGAGCAGCTCGCTAACCAGTTCAGCGTCGGCCTCAGCCGCATGGCCCGTACCATACGCGAGAAGATGAACGTCCGCGACAGCGAGCAGTTCAGCCCCTCCGACCTGATCAACGCCAAGACCCTCTCTTCCGTGATCAACTCCTTCTTCGGAACGAGCCAGCTCTCGCAGTTCATGGACCAGACCAACCCCCTGGCGGAGATCACCCACAAGAGGCGTCTCTCCGCACTCGGCCCGGGAGGTCTGAGCCGCGACCGCGCCGGATTCGAGGTCCGAGACGTGCACTACACCCATTACGGCCGTCTCTGTCCTATCGAGTCTCCGGAAGGCCCGAACATCGGTCTTATCTCCTCCCTCTGCGTCTACGCACGTATCGACAGCCTCGGATTCATCGAGACCCCCTACCGTGACGTCAAGAACGGAAAGGTGGACCTCAGCGCCGCCGGCTGCCACTATATGAGCGCCGAGGAAGAGGAGCAGAAGCGCGTCTCCCTCGCCAACGTGAAGATGGACGACGACGGAAACATCCTCGACGAGCGCATCCAGTGCCGTCTGGAGGCCGACTTCCCCGTCGTTTCCAAGGATATGGTGGACTATATGGACGTCGCCCCTAACCAGATGGCTTCAGTGGCTGCATCGCTCATCCCGTTCCTCGAGCACGACGATGCCCACCGTGCCCTCATGGGCGCGAACATGATGCGTCAGGCCGTTCCGCTTCTCAAGCCCCAGGCCCCTATCGTGGGTACCGGCCTCGAGGAGAGGGTCTGCCTGGATTCCCGCACCCAGTACATCGCCGAGCGCAAGGGCGAGGTGACCTACGTGGATGCCAACGAGATCCGCATCAAGTACGAGCGTACCGACGACGAGAACTTCGTGAGCTTCTCTCCGGAGGAGACCATCTACAAGCTCCCGATCTACCGCCGTACCAACCAGAGCACTACCGTCTGCCTCTCTCCTATCGTCCGCAAGGGTGACAAGGTGGAGAAGGGACAGATCCTCACCGAAGGCTATGCCTGCCAGGGCGGCGAACTCGCCCTCGGACGCAACCTGATGGTCGCGTTCATGCCTTGGAAGGGATACAACTATGAGGATGCAATCGTGCTTTCCGAGGAGATGGTCAAGTGGGACGTCCTCACTTCCATCCACGTGGACGAGTACCTCACCGAGGTGCGCGACACCAAGCGCGGAATGGAGGAACTCACTTCCGACATCCCCAACGTCAGCGAGGATGCGACCCGCAACCTCGACGAGAACGGTATCATCCGCATCGGTGCCCACATCGAGCCGGGTGACATCATGATCGGCAAGATCACCCCGAAGGGCGAAAGCGATCCTTCACCGGAGGAGAAACTCCTCAAGGCCATCTTCGGCGACAAGGCCGGCGATGTCAAGGACGCTTCCCTCAAGGCCAACCCGTCCCTCAGCGGAACCGTCGTCAAGACCGCCCTCTACGCCAAGCTCAACAAGGAGACCGGCAGGAGGGGATCCGCCAGCAGGAATGACCAGAAGACCCGCGTGGAACTCCGCGAGGCCGAGTCCGCCGCCAAGGTGGAGAAGCTCCGCAGCGAGTTCATCAGCAAGCTCGTCGTTCTCACCAAGAACAAGAAGAGCGCGGGCGTTTCCGATCTCTACGGCGTGGAGGTGATCGCAAAGGACAAGAAGTTCACCACCGAGCTCCTCAAGAGCATCGACTACGACAACGTCAATTCCAACAAGTGGACGACCGACAAGGATGCCAACGTCCTGATCCGCGAACTCATCAACAATTTCTGCATTGCAGTGAAGACCGAGAAGGCCGCCTGCAGGCGTGAGGTCGACAAGATCAAGGTCGGTGACGAACTCTCCAACGGCGTGATGCAGCTCGCGAAGGTCTACGTGGCCAAGAAGCGCAAGATCACCGTGGGTGACAAGATGGCCGGCCGTCACGGCAACAAGGGTATCGTCGCGAAGATCGTCCGCCGTGAGGACATGCCGTTCCTCGAGGACGGTACTCCCGTGGACATCGTGCTCAACCCGCTCGGCGTGCCTTCCCGAATGAACCTCGGACAGATCTACGAAACCGTACTCGGATGGGCCGGAGCCAAGCTCGGACTCAAGTTCAGCACTCCTATCTTCGACGGTGCAAGCATCGACGAGATCTGCGAGCTTACCGACAAGGCGGGACTCCCGCGCTACGGCAAGACCCAGCTCCGCGACGGCGGTACCGGCGACTACTTCGACCAGCCTGCGACCGTCGGCGTGATCTACATGATCAAGCTCGGCCATATGGTTGACGACAAGATGCACGCCCGTTCCATCGGACCTTATTCCCTCATCACCCAGCAGCCTCTCGGAGGCAAGGCCCAGTTCGGCGGCCAGCGCTTCGGAGAGATGGAAGTCTGGGCCCTCGAGGCCTTCGGCGCAGCCAACGCCCTCCAGGAGATCCTCACCGTCAAGTCAGACGACGTCACCGGCAGGTCCAAGACCTACGAGGCCATCGTCAAGGGCGATCCCATGCCGCCGGCAGGCATTCCGGAGTCTCTCAACGTGTTGCTCCACGAGCTCAGGGGACTCGGTCTCAAGGTTACATTGGAATAACAATCTGAATCAAAGCTATTATGCCTACTTTCAATAACAAGGATAACAAGGTAAAAAGCAATTTCCAGAAGATCTGCATCTCGCTGGCCTCTCCGGAGGATATAACCGAGAGGTCGTGCGGCGAGGTCCTCAAGCCGGAAACCGTGAACTACAGGACCTACAAGCCTGAGCGCGACGGTCTCTTCTGCGAGAAGATCTTCGGTCCTACCAAGGATTACGAGTGTTATTGCGGGAAGTACAAGAGGATCCGCTACCGCGGAATCGTCTGTGACAGGTGCGGCGTCGAGGTGACCGAGAAGAAGGTCCGCCGCGAGAGGATGGGTCATATCACCCTCACCGTGCCCGTCGCCCACATCTGGTACTTCAAGTCGGCTCCCAACAAGATTGCGGCGCTCCTCGGAATCCCTTCCAAGAAGCTTGAGTCCGTGATCTACTATGAGAAGTACATCGTCGTGAGGCCCGGCAACTCCGGTCTCGAGAAGATGTCACTCCTCTCCGAGGACGAGTATCTCGACGTGGTTTCCCGCCCGGAAATGGCCGGCAACGACAACCTTCCCGATTCCGATGAGGGCAAGTTCATCGCCAAGATGGGCGCCGAGGGTGTCTATGACCTCCTCAAGGAGATCGACGTGGAAGCCCTTGCAAAGGAACTCCGCGCATCGATGATAGGCGAGAGCTCACAGCAGCGCAAGGTAGAGGTGCTCAAGCGCCTCCAGGTCGTCAAGTGGTTCCAGGAGTCCGCAAGCGTCAACCGTCCCGAGTGGATGATTATGAAGGTGATCCCGGTCACTCCGCCGGATCTCCGTCCCCTCGTCCCGCTCGACGGCGGCCGTTTCGCGACTTCCGACATCAACGACCTCTACCGCCGCGTGATCATCCGTAACAACCGTCTCAAGAAGCTCATCGAGATCAAGGCTCCCGAGGTGATTCTCCGCAACGAGAAGCGCATGCTCCAGGAAGCCGTCGACTCCCTCTTCGACAATTCCAAGAAGTCCTCCGCCGTCAAGAGCGAGACCAACAGGGCGCTCAAGTCCCTTTCCGACTCACTCAAGGGCAAGCAGGGACGTTTCCGCCAGAACCTCCTCGGAAAGCGCGTGGACTACTCCGCACGTTCCGTCATCGTCGTCGGACCTGAACTCAACATGCACGAGTGCGGTCTGCCGAAGCTCATGGCGGCCGAACTTTACAAGCCGTTCATCATCCGCAAGCTCATCGAGCGCGGCATCGTGAAGACCGTGAAGTCCGCGAAGAAGATCGTCGACCGCAAGGATCCCGTGATCTGGGACATCCTCGAGAACGTGATGAAGGGCCACCCGGTGCTCCTCAACCGTGCACCTACCCTCCACCGTCTCGGTATCCAGGCATTCCAGCCCCGAATGATCGAGGGCAAGGCCATCCAGCTCCACCCGCTCGCATGTACGGCATTCAACGCCGACTTCGACGGTGACCAGATGGCTGTCCACCTCCCGCTCGGCAACGCCGCCATCATGGAGGCGCAGCTCCTCATGCTCGGATCCCAGAACATCCTCAACCCTGCCAACGGCGCGCCTATCACCGTGCCTTCCCAGGATATGGTCCTTGGTCTGTACTACATCACCAAGATCCGTCCCGGCGCAAAGGGCGAGGGCAAGAGCTTCTATTCAGCCGAGGAAGTGATCGTGGCCTACAACGAGAAGGCCATCGAGATGCACGCCGAGATCAACGTGCGCATCCCCGCCGACAAGCAGGATCCTTCCAAGGGGACCGTGATGGTCAAGACCACCGCAGGCCGCATCATCGTGAACCAGTACGTTCCCGACGAGGTGCCTTTCGTGAACGAGGTGCTCGGCAAGAAGGCCCTCCGCAAGATCATCACCAACGTCATCAAGTTCACGGGCGTGACCCGCACCGCGAAGTTCCTCGACGACATCAAGAACCTCGGTTACGACCAGGCATTCCGCGCGGGTATCTCCTTCAACCTCGGCGACGTCCTCGTCCCGTCCGAGAAGGCTACCCTCGTGAACGATGCATACAAGCAGGTCGCAAGCATCCGCGACGACTACGAGATGGGTTTCATCACGAACAACGAGCGCTACAACAAGGTCATCGACCTCTGGTCCTCCGTGGACAACAAGCTCACCTCCATCGTGACGAAGCAGATCTCCGCCGACCAGCAGGGCTTCAACCCCGTCTACATGATGCTCGACTCCGGCGCCCGTGGTTCCGTGCAGCAGATCAAGCAGCTCTGCGGTATGCGAGGCCTCATGGCCAAGCCGCAGAAGGCCGGCGGCAGCGGTGCGGACATGATCGAGAACCCTATCGTCTCCAACCTTAAGGAAGGAATGACCGTGCTCGAGTACTTCATCGGTACCCACGGTGCACGTAAGGGTCTTGCCGATACCGCACTCAAGACTGCGGATGCAGGTTACCTCACCCGCCGTCTCGTGGACGTCAGCCACGACGTGATCATCACCGAGGAAGACTGCGGAACCCTCCGCGGACTCGTTGCCACCGCCATCAAGGACAAGGACGAGATCGTCGAGTCCCTCGGCGAGCGCATCCTCGGCCGTACCAGCGTGCACGACATCTTCAACCCGCTCACCGGCGAGCTCATCCTCGCTGCAGGACAGGAGATCAAGGAGGCCGAGGCCGAGCTGATCAACTCCCTCCCCATCGAGCAGGTCGAGATCCGTTCCGTCCTCACCTGCGAGTCCCGCAAGGGCGTCTGCGCTAAGTGCTACGGACGCAACCTCGCTACCACCCGCATGGTGGAGAAGGGCGAAGTCGTCGGTGTCATCGCAGCCCAGTCCATCGGTGAGCCCGGTACCCAGCTTACCCTCCGTACCTTCCACGCAGGTGGTGTCGCGGGCGGTGAAGCTGCGGACAACAGCATTACCTCCAAGTACGATGCGAAACTCGAATACAGCGAGCTCAGGACCATCCAGCGCGTCGCCGACAGCGGCGAAGTGGAGGAAGTGGTCGTCAGCCGCACCACCGAACTCCGCGTCGTGGACGAGAACACCGGCATCACCTACTCGCAGTACGATATCCCTTACGGAGCAATCCTCAGCAAGAAGGACGGCGAGACCGTGAAGAAGGGCGACCTCATCTGTACCTGGGATGCATACAACGCACTCACCATCGTCGAGGCGGCCGGTATCGTCCGCTACGAGAACATGGTCGAGGGTTCCACCTACCAGAAGGAGGTCACCGACATCGGTTCCACCAGCAACGACAAGGTCATCATCGAGTCCAAGGACAAGACCAAGAACCCGACCCTCGTCATCACCGACGCTGCGGGCAACACCCTCAGGCAGTACAACCTTCCTGTCGGTGCGCACGTCACCACCGAGGACGGCGCTTCGGTCAAGGTCGGCGACATCATCATCAAGATCCCGCGCGCTGCCCGTAAGGCCAGCGATATCACCGGCGGTCTCCCGCGTGTCACCGAACTCTTCGAGGCCCGTAACCCGAGCAACCCCGCGATCCTTTCCGAAATCAACGGCGAGGTCATCATGGGCAAGGTGAAGCGCGGCAACCGCGAAATCGTCGTCCAGAGCAAGTCCGGCGTGGAGAAGCACTATCTCGTGCCCCTCACCAGCCAGATCCTTGTCCAGGAGAACGACTACGTCAAGGCAGGTACCCGTCTTTCCGACGGCGGCATCTCCCCGAGCGACATCCTCCGCATCCTCGGACCCGTCAAGGCCCAGGAGTACATCGTCAACGAAGTCCAGGCAGTCTACCGCCTCCAGGGTGTGAAGATCAACGACAAGCACTTCGAGATCATCGTACGCCAGATGATGCGCAAGGTGGAGATCACCAACCCGGGAGACACCGAGTTCCTGCAGGACGAGATGGTGGACAAGTGGGAATTCATGGACGTGAACGACGCCATCTACGGCAAGTTCTTCGTCAGCGATCCTGGCGAGTCCTCCAGGTACGAAGTCGGTTCCATCATCGGTTCCCGCGAACTCCGCGACGAGAATGACTCTCTCGGCCGCCAGGGCAAGAAGATGATGGTTGCGCGTCCGGCACTGCCGGCAACCGCACGCCTCATCCTCCAGGGTATCACCCGTGCAGCCCTCAAGACCGACAGCTTCATCTCCGCCGCATCCTTCCAGGAGACCACCAAGGTGCTCAGCGAGGCTGCCATCCGCGGCCGTGTGGACCACCTCGAAGGCCTCAAGGAGAATGTCATCTGCGGACACCTCATTCCGGCCGGTACCGGTCTGAATGACTACCAGGACATCATCGTCGGCCGCAAGGACGACATGGTCCAGGAACTCGGAGAACTCTAGTATCCGATACCATATTGAAAGCCGGCAGACAACTGCCGGCTTTTTTGTATATTTACAACCATGTTCGGAACGATACTCATCACGCTGGTATTCCTGCTGGCGCCCGTCGGCGTCCTTTGGCTCTGCCGCAATGTACCCCTCTTCGGAAAGATAGGCCCCGTCCTGGTCCTGTACATCATCGGAATCATCATCGGGAACGTGTTCCATCCTGCCGGAATGGCGCAGGTGCAGAAAGTTCTAAGCAACGCAACCGTGCCGCTGGCCATCCCGCTGATGCTCTTCGGCTGCGTATTCAGCCGCAGCCATACGCGCAGCCGCCTGCTCTCGCTCTTCACCGGCCTGTTCAGCGTGATGCTGATGGTCGTTGCGGGCTACTTCATCTTCTGCAAGGGCAATCCCGACGGCTCCAGGATCGCTGGAATGCTCACCGGATGCTACACCGGCGGCACTATGAACATGGCCTCCCTCAAGACCATGCTCGGCGTGGACGATACCACCTTCGTGCTGCTCAATTCCTACGACATGATGGTGAGCTTCTCGTTCCTCACCTTCCTGCTCCTTATCGGCATCAAGCTCTTCCGCAGGATACTGCCCACCTATACCCACTCTTCCGCAGCTTCCGCTGCCGCCATAGAAAGGGAGATCAAGAAGGCCGAGGCCAATCCCTACAAGGGCATGCTCACGAAGAAGGGCCTCGCGGATGCGGGCGTCCTCATCCTCGTGGACCTCGCCATCATCGGCATCTCCGCCGGCCTGGGACTGCTCACGGGCGATTCCTGGTTCCTCACGGTGATGATCCTGATGCTCACCACGCTCGGCATCCTCGCTTCCTTCTGGAAGCCCGTGAAGAAGCGCAAGTACGGCTATGAGATGGGAATGTACCTCATTTATATCTTCTCCATCACCGTAGCCTCCATGGCCGACCTCAAGGAAATGGACTTCAGCGGCGGCGCGACCATGGTGGGCTACCTGACCTTCATCGTGTTCGCTTCGCTCCTGCTGCAGGTGGTGCTTGCGAAACTGCTGAAGATCGATTCCGACACGATGGTGATCTGCCAGGTATCGTTCATCTGCTCGCCTCCGTTCGTGCCGATGATCGCCGCGTCCATGAAGAACCGCGAGGTGCTCGCCTCCGGCCTTGCCGTGGGCGTAGTCGGCTATGCTGCAGGCAATTATCTCGGCTTCCTGATCTACCAGCTGCTGAATCTGATAGGCTGAA
>CADAFW010000026.1 GCA_902787295.1 uncultured Bacteroidia bacterium | reverse complement strand
GCTTTCAGCGAGCGGCGCACGAGCCACTCGGGGGAACGGATGAGGCCGATGCGGCGGAGGAACCCGCGCAGGCGCTCCGGCAGGGGATAGAGGCCCGTGTCCACGGCGGAGGGACACACGGTGGTCACGATCACGCCGAAGGGCCGGAGTTCGTAGGATAGGCTTTTCCCGAAAACCTTCAGGTAAGCCTTCGTGGAGGAATAGATGGCGATGCCGGGCGCCGGGATGCGTGCGGTCATCGACGAGATGTTCAGGATATGTCCGCTGCCTTTTTCCTTCATCCGGGATCCCGCCAGGATGGACAGTTCCGTGACGACATTCATATGGAGTGCCATCATCGTCCGCACCTTCCCGAGGTTCTCCGGCGAGAGATACTCCATGAAGAACATCCCGGCATTGTTCACGAGCACGTCCGGCTCCGGGCACCACGCGAGCACTTCCTCGGCGGCCCCGGGCTGGGTCAGGTCGATGCAGAGCGCCTGCACGGGTACGCCGTACTCGGCGCGCAGCCCCTCGGCCGCATCGGCCAGCTCCTGCTCCCGGTTGCTCACAAGGGCCAATGCATACCCCTTCCGCGCGAGCTGTCGCGCGAACTCGAGGCCGATTCCGGAGCTCGCTCCGGTAACGAGGGCGGTTTTCTGGAGGTCAGGCATGGCGTCGAAGGTTGTCATCACAAATATATAAAAAATGCAAGAAATGTTACAAGGAAACATTCGATGCATCATCCGCAACATACGTTGCATCCCGTTCGCCCGCGTAAATCTATCTTTGCGGCAAACCGCATGGCACCTACAAATCAACCAATAAACTTATGCATCATTTAAAAACGATTTTCGCAAGCTTCCTTCTGCTCGCCGGCTTCACGGCCTTCGCCCAGCAGATCGAAGTGACCGGCGTCGTGACTTCCGGAGCCGACGGCTACGGAGTCATCGGGGCCGCCGTCATGGAGAAAGGAACGACGAATGGCGTGACGACCGATTTTGACGGGAATTTCTCCATCCGCGTCAATGAGGGAGCCATTCTGGTTTTCTCCTCCATCGGCTACACCACCTTGGAACTCCCTGCCACTGAAAATATGTCGGTGGTCATGCAGGAGGACGCCCAGCTTCTGGACGAGGTGGTTGTCACCGGCTACACGGTCCAGCGTAAGGCCGACCTCACCGGTGCCATCTCCACCGTCAACACCGACGATCTCGCCAAGCAGAACGAGAACAACCCCGTCAAGGCGCTGCAGGGCCGCGTTCCGGGCATGAACATCTCGGCGGACGGTTCTCCGTCCGGCAGTGCTACGGTCCGCATACGCGGTATCGGTACCCTGAACGACAACGATCCGCTCTACATCATCGACGGCGTCCCGACCAAGGCCGGCATGCATGAACTCAACGGAAACGACATCGAATCCATCCAGGTCCTGAAAGACGCCGCCTCGGCCTCCATCTACGGAAGCCGTGCGGCCAACGGCGTCATCATCATTACGACCAAAGGCGGCAAGGAGGGGAAAGTGAGAGTCGATTTCGACGCCAGCGTGGCCGCCCAGACCTACGTGAACCGGATGCAGGTGCTCAATGCCAAGGAATTCGGCCAGGTGATGTGGCAGGGCTATGTGAACGACGGCCTGAACCCCAACATGAATGCCCTCGGGTACATCTATGACTGGGGCTATGACGCCAATGGCATCCCCGCCCTGAACGGGATCCGCATGAACAAGTACCTGGACGCGGCCGGCACCACACCCGCCAGCGACACCGACTGGTTCCGCGAGACCACCCGGACCGGCATTATCCAGCAGTACAACCTTTCGCTCAGCAACGGCACGGAGCGCGGCAATTCGTTCTTCTCCCTGGGCTATTACAAGAATGACGGTATCATCAAGCATTCGGACTTCTCCCGTCTTTCCGCCCGTATCAACACGGATTACAAGCTCCTCAAGATCGGGGACAAGAACATCCTCACCATCGGCGAGCACTTCACCCTGAACCGCACCAGCGAGGTGCAGGCACCCGGCGGATTCCTGGAGAATGTGCTCCAGTTCAACCCGTCCATTCCCGTCTATACCACCGAGGGTGAATTCGCCGGTCCCGTTGGCGGCTATGCCGACCGCGAGAACCCGCTCGCCCGCCTGACCCGCAATGCGGACAACCGCTATTACTACTGGAGAATGTTCGGTGACGCCTATCTGAACATCAACCCGATGAAGGGCCTGAATCTCAAGACGACCTTCGGCCTGGACTATTCCCAGAAGGAGCAGCGCATCTTCACCTATCCGGTGACGGAAGGTACGGTGGCCAATGCGACCAACGCCGTGGAGGCCAAGCAGGAGCACTGGCTCAAGTGGATGTGGAACGCGATCGCGACCTACAACTTTGAAGCGGGCAACCATCGCGGAGATGTGCTCCTGGGTACGGAAATCAACCGGGAGGACGACACCTGGTTCAGCGGGAAGGCGTATGATTTCGCCGTCCTGAATCCGGATTACATGTGGCCCAGCGCCGCCGTGGGCGAGGCTGAGGCGTATGGCGGCGGCGGTGGCTACACCCTGGTCTCCTATTTCGGAAAGGTGAACTACAACTATGCCGACCGGTATCTGGCCAGCGTCACCCTCCGTTACGACGGTTCCAGCCGGTTCGGCCGCAACAACCGTTTCGGTATGTTCCCGTCCGTGAGCCTGGGCTGGAGACTGGACAAGGAGAAGTTCCTGGAGGATGCCATGTGGCTGGAGAACCTGAAAATCAGGGCCAGCTGGGGACAGACCGGTAACCAGGAGATTTCCAACATCGCCCGCTACACCATCTATGAGAGCAATTACGGTGAGGCCGGTTTCGGTGGGCAGAGCTACGGAACGAGCTACGACATCGCCGGTACCAACGGCGGCCAGACGCTCGCCAGCGGCTTCAAGCGCAACCAGCTCGGAAATGACGACCTGAAATGGGAAACCACGACCCAGACCAACCTGGGCCTGGATTTCGCCCTGTTCAAGAGCGCCCTCTACGGATCGTTCGAGGCCTACTACAAGAAGACCACGGACATCCTGGTGTACATGCCGGGCATCGGTGTGATGGGTGAGGGCTCCTCCCAGTGGATCAACGCCGGCGAGATGCAGAACCGGGGTCTGGAATTCAACTTCGGATACCGCGGGGAAGCCGGCGACTTCCAGTATGACTTCTCCGGAAACATCAGCACCTATGACAACAGGGTGACCAAACTTCCCGATACGATCGCGGCCAACGGTACCTTCGGCGGAAATGGCGTCGAAAGCGTCGTGGGCCATCCCATGGGCGCCCAGGTAGGCTATGTCTATGACGGGATCTTCAAGAGCCAGGATGAGATTGACAACCACGCCACGCAGGGCGGCGCCGGACTGGGCCGCATCCGCTGGAAGGATCTCAACGGGGACGGGGTCATCAACGAAAAGGACCAGAAGTGGATCTACTCTCCGGTTCCGGATTTCACCTGGGGCCTGAATATCTACCTGCAGTACAAGAACGTGGATCTCACAATGTTCTGGCAGGGCGTCCAGGGAGTGGACGTGATCAGCGACCTCAAGCGGGAAACCGACCTGTGGAGCGGTCTGAACATCTCCAACCTGAACAAGGGACGCCGCATGCTGGACGCCTGGAGCCCGGTGAACATGGATTCCAACATTCCTGCCGTGAGCATCATGGACAACAACAATGAGAAGCGCGTGTCCAGCTATTTCGTGGAGAACGGCTCCTTTGCCAAGCTCCGTACCATCCAGCTCGGCTACAACGTCCCCAAGAGTCTGTGCGAGAAACTGCACCTGGCCCGTCTGAGAGCCTATGTGTCCGCGCAGAACCTGCTGACCATCAAGAGCTGCGGCTTCACGGGCGTGGATCCCGAGAATGCCAACTTCGGTTATCCGATCCCGGTGAATGCCACCCTCGGTGTGAACGTATCCTTCTAAACCATGACAATCATGAAAAAGCTTATTTCCCTTCTCTATATGATCCCGGTCCTCGGCGTCCTCACCGCCTGCAGCGACCTGCTGGGAGAACAGGTTCCGCAGGGTACGCTCAGCGACGAGCAGGTGAAGGATCCCGCCAACGCGGAGGCCATGGTGGTGTCGGCCTATGCCATCTTCACTACGGCCGAAGACATCAACTCTTCCTTCTCCATGTGGAATTTCGACGTGCGCTCCGATGACGCTTACAAGGGCGGCAACGGTACTTCCGACGGTGACGTGTTCCACCAGCTGGAAATCCAGCAGGGTGTCCTCACGACCAACTGGAACCTCAATGATATCTGGGTGCGCCTGTACAACAGCCTGTCCCGTGTCAACAGCGCCATCGCCCTCCTGAACGAGTGCGACGAGAGCTATGCCATGAAGGAGCAGCGCCTCGCCGAGATGAAGTTTCTCCGGGCATACGGCCACTTCCTCCTGAAGCGCCTGTTCAAGAACATCCCGTTCGTGAACCGGCACGACCTGACCTATGCCGAGTACAATGAACTCTCCAATACCGCCTATTCCAATGACGAGGGATGGCAGGTCATCATCGACGACCTGATGGAAGCCTACAACACCCTTCCTGCGGTCCAGGCCGACAAGGGCCGTCCCACCAAGGCCGCTGCCGCCGCCTTCCTCGCCAAGGTCTATCTGTACAAGGCCTACCGCCAGGACGATCCGAAGAGCAACCAGGTCAGTTCCGTCAATGACGGGGACCTCCGCAAAGTCATCGAGTTCACCGAACCCGCCCTCTATGCCGGCTATGGCCTGGAGGCGGACATCCACAACAACTTCCGTCCGGAGGAGATGTACGAGAACGGCAAGGAAAGCCTCTGGGCCATCCAGTATTCCCGTAACGACGGATCTACCTACGGCAACCTGAACTGGAGCTACGGCCTGATCGGCCCCAGCATCGACAACGTGACCGACGGAGCCTGCGACTTCTACAAGCCCAGCCAGAACCTGGTGAACGCCTTCCGCACCGGTGCCGACGGCCTGCCTCTCCCGGACAGTTTCAACGAGAAGGATTATGACAAGGGGGTGGACAATGCCGACCCGCGCCTGTTCCTGACCGTAGGCATGCCCGGCCTTCCTTACCTGTTCAACAAGAACTTCATCCAGGACGAGAGCAAGCAGTGGAGCCGTGGCAACGGACTGTACGGCTACTATATCAGCCTGAAACAGAACGTGGATCCCGCCCTGGTGGGTGAATACCTCATCAAGGGTTCCTATTGGGCATCCCCGATGAACCGCATCGTCTTCCGTTATGCCGATGTCCTGCTGGAGCGGGCCGAAGCTTATGCCCAGCTGGGTGACAGCGGAAAGGCCATCGACCTGGTGAACCAGATCCGTGCCCGCGCCGCTTCTTCCACGCAGATGTTTGCAGACTATCCCACCCGCTACGGTGTCAAGATCTACATAACCCAGTACAAGGGCAGCTACGACAAGGCTGCTGCGCTGAAGATCGTCAAGATGGAACGTCGCCTGGAGATGGGCATGGAGTGCGAGCGTTTCTTCGACCTGGTACGATGGGGCGAAGCCGCCCAGGTGCTGAACAAGTACTACGCCGAGGAGATTGACAACTGCTCCATCTACCGCGAGGCCCGTTTCACGGCCGACAAGGATGAGTATCTGCCCATTCCCGCCTCTCAGATCGCCGCTTCCAACGGCCATTACACGCAGAACATCGGTAACTGGTGATAATCAATAGAGTATGAAAACAAAACTTTTCTATATCGCGGCCGCCCTGCTGGGCCTCGTGGCCTGCTCCAAGACGACGGTCAGCGACCTGGACCTCAGCGGTGACTGCCTGGTCAGCGCCCTTTCCCTGGACGGATACGAGGGAAACATAGACCTTCCGAGCCGCAGCATCGTGGTACGGCTCCCGGAAGTGTACGCAACCTCCGGAATGGAAATCACGGCCCTGACCCTGTCGGACGGAGCCTCCTGCAATGTCCGGGTAGGGGAGAAACTGAACATGGATGCGCCCAAAGGACTGCATGTAACCAACGGGGATGCCGTCATCGACTGGACCCTGTCCGTCTTGCATGACGAGGCCCGCATCAGCCACTTCGTCATCAATGACATCTACACCGGCACGATCGACCAGGATGCCAAGACTATCACGGTCTATATCCCCGGATCGGAAAACATCCATGCCCTGGTGCCGACCATCACCTACAGCGTGAATGCGACCGTGACGCCGGCCTCCGGTGTGGCGCAGGACTTCTCCGAGCCGGTTACCTACACGGTGACGAACAATTCCGCCAGGAGCGTCTATACCGTTACGGTGATTGCCATTGACAAGCCCAAGGCCCTGTTCGTGGGCGCGGCGCAGGTGATGAACGACCTGGATGCCGAGGCCAAGGCGGCCTGTGACTGGATGATCGCCCATGTGCCCGGGACCATGTACGCCTCCTTCTCCGACCTCCAGGCCGGAACCCTGGATCTCTCCGAGTGCGCCCTCATCTGGTGGCATTTCCACATGGACGGCGGCGTGGACGGCCACGATGCCTTCGTGGCCAAGGCACCGGAGGCCCTGGCTGCCAGGAATCAGCTGCGTGCCTTCCACGAGGCCGGCGGCGCCCTGCTCCTCACGCGCTATGCCACGAACCTGCCTTCCTTCATCGGTGTTACCGGTGATGACGAGTGGACCACGCCGAACAACTGCTGGGGCCAGAACGAAGACAGCGCCGAACTTTGCGGCGGTCCCTGGACCTTCCGGATCTTCGACGGCCAGAACGACCATCCGCTCTACCAGGGTCTGGTCCAGGGCGACAATGCCAACGAGGTTTATTGCACCGATGCCGGCTATCACATCACCAACTCCACGGCACAGTACCACATCGGTACCGACTGGGGGGACTATGACAACCATGGTGCCTGGGAAGCGCGCACGGGCGGACGGATCCTCGGCGTGGGCGGCGACGGAGCCGTCGTGGCCTGGGAGTACCTCCCGAAGGACGGCAAGGGCGGCGTAATCTGCATCGGCTCCGGCTGCTACGACTGGTATTCCTATACCTATGAGGCCGGTTACGAGGAGAAATTCCACCGCAACATCGCCATCATGACCGAGAATGCAATCAACTACCTTACGAAATAGCAGTATGAAAAGAACAGCATACATCACCGCCATCCTCCTCATGGGAACCCTGACGATGGCTTGCAGCAAGGAAGAATACGGCGACGCTCCCCGCGACTGGGACGCCTCTTCCACCTATTTCGCCAGCGCTGACGACAAAGGATTCAATACGTACTATACCCCCGCCATCGGCCGGGTGGGGGACACGATGCCTTTCTGGGATGCGAAAGCGGGCGAGTACAAAGTCCTCTACCTGCAGGAGTTCGAGAACAACGGCACCTACAATTTCCATCCGATCTGGGGCGTTTCCACGAAGGACGGTGCCAGCTATACCTCGCTGGGTGAAGTCCTTCCCACCGGCGCTTCCACGTTGGAACAGGATGCCGCTATCGGAACCGGCTGCTGCGTGTACAATGAGGCAGACGGTCTGTACTACATCTACTACACCGGCCACAACGGCAACTGCACCAACCGCGAGGTGGTGTTGAGGGCTACCTCCCCGGATTTCAAGACCTGGACCAAGGACCTGCTCTGGGCCCTGAAGGGGGATGACTTCGGCTACTCGAGCAACGACTTCCGCGATCCGCAGGTGTTCAAGGCCGACGACGGCCTGTGGCACATGGTCATTTCCAGCAACCTGAAATTCGCCGACTTCAAGTCCTCCGACCTCAGGACCTGGGAGCATGTGGGCTCCTTCAACATGGTTTGGGACCGCATGTGTGAATGCCCGGACATCTTCAAGATGGGGGACTGGTGGTACTTCGTGTACAGCGAGGGCTACCGGGCGAGCTGGAGCCGCAAGGTCAAGTACATGATGGCCCGCAGTTTCGAGGGCCTGAAGGAATGCTTCGGCGACCCGGGTGCCCATTGGCCGCAGGACGGTCATGAGGGGGTGCTGGACAGCCGCGCCTTCTATGCGGGCAAGACCGCTTCCGACGGGACCGACCGCTATATCTGGGGCTGGAGCCCCTATCGCACCGGTGCGACCATCCATGACAAGAATGTCAACGTGGGCGCTTCCGGCGAGCCCAACTGGTCCGGTTCCATGGTGTGCCACAAGCTCATCCAGCATGCCGACGGCACCCTGACGCTCGGCCAGGTGCCGGCCATGGCCGGCAAGTACAGCCGCCCGCTCAACGTCAAGGTCGTGGAGAGCGGTTCCGATTATACCCTGTACAACCGCTTGGAGAACAGCAATCATATCTCCTTCACGGTGACGGCTTCCGCGTGGGACCGCTGGGGCGTTTCCTTTGTCCGCGGGACGGACTCCAAGAAGTACTATACCCTGGTGGTGAATGCGGAGAACGAGAACATCCGCAAGGTCAATTTCGAGCAGGAAGGGGAGGAAGGCAAGGGCTTCATTGAAGGGGCCGACGGCTACGCTTTCGTCCGCCCGGCTGACAACATCTATCACGTGGACATCTTTACGGACAATTCCGTCGTGGTGATGTACATCAATGATGTGTGCGCGTTCACCTGCCGGATCTATGGAATCCGCCGGAACTGCTGGAGCATCAACGGCTACGGCAACTCCATCCAGGTCAGCGATGTCCGCGTCTCCACCTATTGATTATCCGGTGAAAAAGCGTATCTTTGAGAAAAGACACTGACAATGAGATACATCCTTTTCATAGCGAGCTTCCTGCTTACCCTGGGCGCCGGTGCGCAGAACCTCGCCATCCGTCATCTGAGCGACACGCATACGATGATCCGGGTGAGCGGGAAGGACCGCTACGTGCTGCTTCCTGTGCAGGAAACGGCACAGGAGGCACGTGTGAAGGTGCTGTCAAACGGCACGGAAGTCCTCGCCGCCAATGTTTCCCTGGCCATCGACAAGACGGACTACCTGGTCCCGCTGGACCTCGGCGCCTGGAACGGCAGCAGCATCCTGCTGGATATCCGGATGACCCAGGGCCGCGGCGTGCGCCGGGATCCTTCCGACGACGTGTGCTGGAGCGACATGACCACTGCGCCCGTCTTCGACCGGACCAATCAGGAAAAGGCCTACCGGCCCCTCTATCATTTCGCCCCGGAATATGGCTGGATGAACGACCCTAATGGTATGGTGTACCAGGACGGGGAATGGCATCTTTTCTACCAGTATAACCCGTACGGTAGCTTCTGGGGCAATATGCACTGGGGACATGCCGTTTCCCGGGACCTGGTGAACTGGGAGCATCTGGGCGTTGCCCTCGCTCCGGATGCGCTCGGCGCCATCTTCAGCGGCAGTGCCGTCGTGGACAAGGAGAATACGGCCGGATTCGGACGGGATGCCATCGTGGCCATGTACACCTCGGACGGGGACAACCAGACCCAGAGCATCGCCTACAGCAACGACGGAGGCCGCACCTTTACCAAATACCCCGGCAATCCGGTGATCGTGGCCGAGGATACGCCCGATTTCCGCGATCCCAAGGTGTTCTGGGACGACCAGACCCGCCAATGGAAGGTAGTCCTCGCCGCCGGGCAGGAGGTGCAGTTCTACAGCTCCGACAACCTGAAGGACTGGAAATACGAGAGCAGCTTCGGCCTCGCCTACGGCAACCACAACGGTGTCTGGGAGTGCCCCGACCTGATCCGCCTTCCTTTCGAGGGCAAGGACAAGTGGGTGCTGCTCCTGAACATCAATCCGGGCGGTCCCTTCGGCGGCAGCGCCACGCAGTATTTCGTGGGCAGCTTCGACGGGAAGACCTTCAAGTGCGACGACCTTCCCACCGTCACCCGCTGGATGGACTACGGTAAGGACCATTATGCCGCCGTCACCTGGAGCAACGCTCCCGCCGGCAGAACGGTCGCCATCGCCTGGATGAGCAACTGGCAGTATGCCAATTCCGTCCCGACGAAGCAGTTCCGCAGCGCCAACTCCGTTCCCCGCGACCTGTCCCTGGTCCGGAAGGGAAAGGAGGTCATCCTGAAGAGCACGCCCTCTCCGGAGGTGGAAGCCCTTCGCGGCCGGCCCGTCCAGTACACGCTGTCCACCGCTCCCGTGGATCTTTTCGAGAACCCGCAGCGCGCTTACGAACTCGTGGTCCGCTTCACCCTTCCCAAGAAGGAAGGCGCCACCTTCGTGCTTTCCAACGAGACCGGCGAGCAGGTGGTTTTCACCTACGAACCGGAGAGCCAGACCTTCTCGATGGACCGCCGGGGGAGCGGCAACGTCAAGTTCAGCAAGTCCTTCGCGGCGGTCACGACCGCGCCTGCCCAGGTGGGCGGCAAGATGGAGCTCCGCCTGCTGGTGGACAGCGCCAGTATCGAGGCCTTCGGCGAGGACTTCTGCATGACCAACCTCGTCTTCCCGTCTTCTCCTTATAATACCCTGAAACTGTACGGCAACCTCAAGGCCGACGTAACACTTTATCCGATAGCCAAATGAACAAAAAGATACAACTCATCCCGGTGATGCTCTGCTTCTTCGCCATGGGGTTCGTGGACCTCGTGGGCATCGCCTCCAACTATGTCCAGTCCGACCTGGGCCTGAGCGACGCGGCCGCCAACATCTTTCCTTCCCTGGTCTTCTTCTGGTTCCTGATCTTCTCCGTCCCGACGGGGATGCTGATGAACAGGATCGGCCGGAAGAACACGGTGCTGCTGAGCCTCGTGGTGACGGTCGTCTCCCTGCTGCTTCCCATCTTCGGCGAGAGCTACGGACTCATGCTCGTCTCCTTCTCGCTGCTGGGCATCGGCAACGCGCTCATGCAGACTTCCCTGAACCCGCTCATCACCAACATCATCAAGGGTGACCGGCTGGCCAGCACGATGACCTTCGGGCAGTTCGTGAAAGCCATCGCCTCCTTCATGGCTCCGTATATCGCCATGTGGGGCGCCACGGCGGCCATGCCTACCTTCGGCCTCGGCTGGAGAGTTCTCTTCCCGGTGTACATGGCCATCGGCATCCTGGCCTCCCTCCTGCTCCTCCTCTCTCCGATCGAGCGCGAGGCGGCCCCTGACAAGGCTTCTTCCTTCGCCGACTGCTTCAAGCTCCTGGGCAAGCCCGTCGTTCTGCTGTCCTTCCTGGGCATCATGTGCCATGTGGGCATCGACGTGGGCACGAACACCACGGCGCCGAAGCTCCTGATGGAGCGTGTGGGCATGACGCTTACCGAGGCCGGCTTCGCGACCAGCCTGTATTTCATTTTCCGTACGGTAGGCTGCCTTTCCGGGTCGTTCATCCTGGCGAAGTTCAGCCACAGGAAGTTCTTCCTGGTGAGCGTCGTGATGATGGCCCTGGCGATGGTGGGCATGTTCTTCGGAGCAAGCAAGGCCATCCTGTACGTGGCCATCGCCCTGGTGGGTTTCGGCAACTCCAACATCTTCTCCATCGTGTTCTCCCAGGCCATCCTGGCGGTTCCCGAGAAGCAGAACGAGGTGTCGGGCCTGATGATCATGGGCCTGTTCGGCGGTACGGTGTTCCCGCTCCTGATGGGATTCGCCTCCGACGCGGTGGGCCAGGCCGGCGCCGTGGCGGTGATGGCCGTAGGCGTCGCGTATCTGTTGTATTATATGACTACCATGCACAAATAATATGGGAAAGTACGTTATCGGTATCGGTGAAGCGCTGTGGGATGTGCTTCCCGAGGGAAAGAAACTGGGCGGCGCGCCCGCCAATTTCGCCTATCATGCCCGGCAGTTCGGCCTGGAAGGCATCGCCGTGAGCGCCATCGGGCACGATGCGCTGGGCGAGGAAATCGTCGAGGCTTTCGAAGAGCACCGGCTCCCGTATCACCTGGCCCGGGTGGAGTATCCCACCGGAACCGTCCAGGTTACCCTGGATGCACAGGGGGTGCCTCAGTATGAGATCAAGACGGATGTCGCCTGGGACAATATCCCGTTCGACGAGGAACTGGCCGCCCTGGCCGCTGATTGCAAGGCGGTTTGCTTCGGCTCCCTGGCGCAGCGGAGCGAGGTTTCCCGCAACACCATCGGCGCGTTCCTGGATGCCGTTCCTGCGGACTGCCTGAAGGTATTCGACATCAACCTCCGTCAGAGTTTCTACACGAAGGAGGTGCTGGAGGCATCTTTCCAGCGCTGCGACATCCTGAAGATCAATGATGAGGAACTGGTGACCATTTCCCGCCTGTATGATATCCCGGGCCTGAGCCTGGAGGAAAAGTGCTGGCACATCTTCGACCAGTATGGCCTGAAGATGCTCATCCTGACCTGCGGCACCAACGGAAGTTATGTCTTCCACGCGGGCGGCATGTCCTATCAGGTGACTCCGAAGGTGGAGGTGGCCGATACCGTCGGCGCCGGCGATTCCTTCACCGGCTCCTTCATCGGCTCCATCCTCCAAGGCAAGTCGGTGGCGGTCGCCCATGAGACGGCGGTGAAAGTGTCCGCCTATGTCTGTACCCAGAAAGGGGCCATGCCCGTGGTCCCCGAGGAACTAAAATCGATTTGATTTGAGAATCAGGCCTCTTCTTATACTATGCTTCCTCCTTCTTCTCGCCGGTTGTTCCGGGGGGAAGAAGGAGCTTGTCATAGGTGTATCCCAATGCAGCGACGATATCTGGCGCTCCAAACTGAACGAGGAACTGTCCCTGGCGGCCCATTCCTATGGGGTGCAGCTCCGGCTGACGTCGGCGGATGACGACAGTGAGCGCCAGATGGCGCAGATCCGGGCGCTGGTCGCCGAAGGGGTGGACCTCCTGATCGTATCGCCCAACCAGAGCCATACCATCACGCCGGCCATCGAGGAAGCCTTCGATGCCGGCGTTCCGGTCATCCTGTTCGACCGGAAGATCGATTCCGACAAGTACACCGCCTTCATCGGGGCGGACAATGTGCGGATCGGCCGGATCCTGGGCGATTACCTGGCCGACATCCTGGGCGGCCAGGGCCGGGTGGTGGAGATCCAGGGACTCCGGGAGTCTTCTCCGGCCGCCGAGCGGCACAAGGGCTTTGCGGAGGCGCTGGCGGCGCATCCCGGCCTGGAACTGGTCGCTTCCGACTACGGGGACTGGCTGCAGGAAGGCGGCGCTCGCGTGATGGCGCGGTGGATGGAAGAAGGGCTTGCATTCGATGCGGTCTTCGGTCAGAACGACCGGATGGCCCGGGGCGCCTGGGAAGCCCTCGGAAAGCCGGACGGGCTGCCGCTGCTGGGCGTGGACGCCTTGCCGGAAGGAGGGCTTCAGGATGTCCTGGACGGCGTTCTGACGGCTACTTACATCTATCCGACCCGGGGCGACCTGGTGATGAAACTGGCGGTGGATATCCTCTCTGGGAACGAATACCCCCGGGAGACGATGTTGGAATCGGCCCTCGTGGACAGCCACAATGCGGCGATGGTCCTCATGCAGGAGCACGAGATTACGGACCAGCGGGAGATGGTGGAGAAAGTGAGCGCCCAGCTGGACAGTTCCCTGTCCGAGTACAATACGCAGCGGCTGGTCCTGTACCTGCTCATCGGCCTGACCACCCTGCTGATCCTGTTGTTTACCATCTCTTTCTTTTTCTACAACCGCATGCGGCGCTTCAATACGGAGCTGGAACGGCGGAACGAGGAGCTGCACCTGCTGTCCCGTAAACTGGAGGAGACCACCGACGCGAAGCTGGAGTTCTTCACCTCCGTCAGCCACGAGTTCCGGACGCCGCTGTCCCTGATCGCCGGCCCCTTGGAGCATGTCATGGACACATCCGGCCTGGACCCGGAAAGCCGGGCTTCGTTGGGGATCGCCCGGGAGAATGTCGATATTCTCCTCCGGCTGGTGAACAGCATCCTGGATTTCCGGAAGATCGAGAACGGAAAGATGCCCTTGCGAGTGTCCCGCTTCGACCTGCCGCTGGCCGTGCAGCAGTGGATGCTGGGATTCAAGGGACGCAACCTGCGCTATGAGGGACCGGAATCGCTGATGGTGGAGGCCGATATGCACCTGACGGAACGGGTGCTGTTCAACCTCCTCAGCAACGCTTTCAAGCATACGTCGGCCGAGGACAGCATCGTGGTCGACCTCGCTCCCGACGGGGATAAGGTCCGGCTTTCGGTGACGGACACCGGCGAGGGAATCCCGGCCGACAAGCTGGGGCTGGTCTTCGACCGGTTCTACCAGG
>CADAFW010000025.1 GCA_902787295.1 uncultured Bacteroidia bacterium | reverse complement strand
TGCTCGCCCAGTATGAGGGCTTCGAGTACGACGTCACCGCGTATGAGAAAGAATGGATGGCCGCAATCGACGAGATGCGCGCCTTCGACCTCATAGAAAGCGAAATCTTCATCAACAAGTGCCTCGACGAGGACATGCCTATCCTTGCGGAAGGCGCCCAGGGCTCCATGCTGGACATCGACTTCGGCACCTATCCCTTCGTCACCTCATCCAACACCCTGAGTTCCGGCGTCTGCACCGGCCTCGGAGTGGCTCCCAACCGCGTGGGCAAGGCGATGGGCATCTTCAAGGCCTACTGCACCCGCGTCGGCAGCGGTCCCTTCCCCACCGAACTCAATGACGAGACCGGCGAGAAACTCCGCCAGATCGGACACGAATTCGGCGCCACCACCGGACGCCCGCGCCGTACCGGCTGGCTGGACCTCGTGGCCCTCAAATATGCAGTCATGATGAACGGCGTGACCGAACTCATAATGATGAAGGCCGACGTGCTGAACGACTTCGACACCATCAAGGTCGCCACAGGATATGAGCTCGACGGCAAGAACATAGATTATTTCCCCTTCGAGAGCGGCGAGCGCATCAAGCCTGTCTACCGCGAATTCCCGGGCTGGAAGAGCGACATACGCCCCGCCAGGAAATATGAGGAATTCCCGGTGGAACTGAAGAACTACATCTCCTTCATCGAGGAAGAGACGGGCTGCCGCATACGCATCGTGTCCGTCGGACCCGAGCGCTCGGAGATAGTATTGAGATAGAGGGAATCAGTCCCTTAGGGGTGAGGCCCCGTCAGGAAAGCTCTGCAAGCACGGTTTCGCAGGCCCTGACGAGGTCTCCTTCTTTTACCCTGACGTCGGCGTCGAGGGGGAAGAAGATGTCTATCCTGGATCCGAACTTGATGATGCCGCACTGCTCGCCGGCTGTAACCTTCATCCCGGGCTGGGCATAGTTGACTATGCGGCGTGCGAATCCGCCTGCAATCTGCTTGAAAAGGACCTGCTTGCCGTCTGGCGTACGGAGCAGGGTGCAGGTATGCTCGTTTTCGAGCGATGACTTCGGATGATATGCGAAGAAGTGCTTGCCGGGGAAATACTCATAGTTCACCACCTCTCCGCTGACCGGCCAGAAATTGGCGTGGACGTCGAAGAAGTTCATATATACGGAAACCTGGATGGCTTCCGACTTGAGCATCTCTGGTTCGAATGCCTTGGCGGCAACCACGACACGGCCGTCGGCGACGGAAGAGACGAGCCTGTCCGTTCCTACGGGCTTGCGCTCAGGAACCATGAAGAACATGGTCTGCCAGATGCAGAACCACGCTATGATGACAAGAAGGGGCCAGAGCAGCCAGGGGCTGTGGACGAACAGGATCAGCAGGGCCGCTACGACGGCCGATATGACGTAAACGAGGGCCAGGCTGCCTCTCGAGTTCTTGTCCAGTTTCATATCAGATCAGGGATGTGAGAATCATATAGATGGCCGCTGCGGGGAGGGCGAAGAACGAACTGTCGAACCTGTCATACATGCCGCCGTGGCCGGGAATGCATTTGCCGGAATCCTTTACGCTGAAGAACCTCTTCCACATGGATTCGTAGAGGTCGCCGCATACGCCGGCGGCACCGACGATGAGACCGAGCGCCACCACGTGGACGTAAGGGAAATCAAGGACGCCGCAGAGTTTGAGCACGACTGCGGCGATGACGCAGAAGGCCAGTCCGCCCCAGAATCCCCACCAGGATTTCTTCGGCGAAATGGCCGGAGCAAGTTTCCTGGAATCGGGTTTCTGCCCCAGAAGGCTGCCTATGAGGTATGCGCCCACGTCGGATGCCCAGATCATGATGAACAGGCCGAGGATGATCCATCCGTTGAAGGCGCCGCCGGGGTAAGCGAGCATGGTGGTCATGCAGACGGGCAGTGCTATGGACAGGACCGGGACGGGAATGAAGGCGAACGCATCCATGTCGGAGTACTCTCCGCGGAATACCAGGGTGACGGGAATGGCAATCAGGAGCAGCGCGCCGATGACATACCACATCTGGTCGATGCCGGCTTCCTTCACGAGGATTGAAACGGTGAGGAACGCCGCGGATGCAAGCAGGGCAAGTTTCTGCTGAAGCAGGAAACGGGGGCCCAGCGACATCGTGTAGAACTCCTGCATCGCAACCGTCATGATGACGAGCATCAAGGCTCCGAAGACATACGGACTGAAGAGCAGCCCCGCCACCATGATGATGACGAACGCCACGGAAGTCAGGGTCCTGGTAACAAGATTATTCATTCTCCTCAGGGTTTTCAGCAACTGTCTCCGGCTCCGCCTTCGGTTCATCGGCGGCGAGCCTCTCTTCGCCGTGCTTGCCGGCCTTGGGGCCGAAGATGGCCTCTATGTCGGAAGACATTATAACTTCCTTCTCGATGAGCAGTTCGGCGAGCTTCACGACGCCGTCCCAGTTCTCCTTGAGCAGGTTCCTGGTCCTTTCGGTCACCATGTCGGTGAGGTCCTTGACCTCCTTGTCTATGAGTTCCGCGGTCTTCTCGCTGTAGGGTTTCGTGAATTCGTAACCGCCCTGCGCGTCGTAGAACGAAATATTGCCGAGTTTCTCGCTCATTCCATAGTAGGCGACCATCGCATAGGCCATCTTGGTCATTCGCTCGAAGTCGTTGAGCGCACCGGTGCAGGGAACGCCGTCGTTGACGAGTTCCTCGGCGATGCGGCCGCCCACGAGTCCGCACATCTCGTCGATGAGGTCGGACTTGGACATCATCACCTTCTCGTCAGGCAGGTTCCAGGTAAGGCCGAGGGCCTGGCCGCGCGGTATGATGCTGACCTTGAGCACGGGATCGCAGCCGGGAAGCAGCCAACCGGTGACGGCGTGGCCGGCTTCGTGGTAAGCCGTGAGTTTCTTCTCCTCCTTGCTCATGATGGTCTTCTTGCGCTCTATGCCGCCGACCACGCGGTCGACTGCATCCATGAAGTCCTGGTTGTTGATGTCGGACTTGCCCTTGCGGGCAGCGGTGAGTGCCGCCTCGTTGCAGACATTGGCGATATCGGCGCCGGAGAAGCCCGGAGTATGCTTGGCTATGCCTTCAAGGTCGAAGTCGGGCGCGAGCTTGAGTTTCCTGATGTGCACCTGGAAGATTTCCTTGCGCTCATTGAGGTCGGGCAGGGTCACGTTGATCTGGCGGTCGAAGCGGCCGGCACGCATGAGGGCCTTGTCGAGGATGTCGGCCCTGTTGGTCGCAGCGAGCACGATCACGCCGCTGTTGGTGCCGAAACCGTCCATTTCGGTAAGGAGCTGGTTGAGCGTATTCTCACGCTCGTCGTTGCTGGAGAATCCCTGGTTCTTGCCGCGGGCACGACCCACGGCGTCGATCTCGTCGATGAAGACGATGCACGGAGCCTTCTCCTTGGCCTGGGCGAACAGGTCCCTCACGCGGGAAGCGCCCACGCCCACGAACATCTCCACGAAATCGGAACCGCTGATGCTGAAGAACGGCACGTTGGCCTCGCCGGCGACGGCCTTCGCGAGGAGGGTCTTGCCGGTACCCGGAGGGCCTACGAGGAGGGCGCCCTTGGGGATCTTGCCTCCGAGGGCGGTGTATTTCTTGGGATTACGCAGGAAGTCGACGATCTCCATCACCTCCTCCTTCGCGCCGTAAAGTCCGGCGACATCCTTGAAGGTGACATTGATCTTGTCCTTGTCGGTAAGCTTGCCGGTCGCCTTGCCGACATTGAAAGGATTCATGCCGCCTGCCCCGCCGCCTCCACGCTGCGCATTCATGGATCGGAACATCCAGACCCACAGTACGATAAGCAGCACGAGCGGAAGCAATATTTCAAGTAAGTTCTCCCAAATCTTCGCATCGTTCTCGATGATCAGCTTCACCTTGTCGGCATCGTCGAGGCCGGCGTTGAGCTTCTCGAACTCGGTTTCGGGATCGAAGCTGGTGGAGGTCAGGAAGTAGAACTGCGGCGCGCTTTTGGGCACGACGCCGCCCGGGAAGAGGTCCTTGTAGCCGGACATGCGGTCGGGCTTGATGCTGACGCTTCCCTTGTAGTCGTTGCGTACGAATTCGATTTCCTTCACGTCTCCGGCCGCGATCATCTCTGTCACGTCGGACCATTCAACCTTTGCCGGAGGGACTCCGCGTGAGCCCCAGAGCATCCAGATTATGCCACCGAGAAGGAGTATATAGAGCCAGGAAAGGTTGATGCGTACGATGCGCGGCTTTCCGGGCTGGTTAGCATTCTGTTTTTTCGCCATCCTTTGGATTTGTTATATTTGTACAAATATACAACAAAAATGAATCCATTCCACTTGTCAGCGAAGCAGATATGGCTGGAAGAGACCGATTCCACGAACAGGGCGCTCAGGAGGCATATCGGCGACTATGACAGTTTGTCATTCCTGGCGGCATACGGTCAGACGGCGGGTCGCGGACAGGGCGACCACACCTGGTTCTCTACCCCGGGAAAGAACCTCACTTTCTCCTACCTTCTGCGATATTCCGAATTCCTCGGGCATCCCCTGGCGACGGATGATGCGTTGCTGATCACCTGCGTCACGACGCTGGGCATCAGGGACTATCTGCTGACGCACGGAGTGAAGGCCGACATCAAATGGCCGAACGACATCTGGGTGGACGGCAAGAAGATCTGCGGCATACTCATAGAGAACATCCTGGAGGACGGAGCGATACGCGAGAGCATAATAGGCGTCGGCCTGAACCTGAACGAAACCGGCTGGCCGCCGGAACTGCCCAATCCCGTCAGCCTTTCTGAACTGACCGGCAGGCAGTACGACCCGGCCGTCGAACTCGTCTCCCTTTCAAAAGAAATCTGCCGCAGGTGCGCTATGCTGGCGCAGCCTGACGGCAGTGTTTCATTGCAAGAAGAATTTGGAAAATATATGTTCAGGCTTTCCGAAGAAGCTCGACCATAGCCTTGGGATCCTCAGCCTTGAACACGCTGCTTCCGGCCACGGCTATGTCCACGCCGGCCTTACGCACGGTCGCGGCATTGTCCGGACCTATGCCTCCGTCAATCTCGATGAGGGTATCTGCTCCCCTCCTGACAATTTCGGCCTTCAGGGCCTTCACCCGCCCGACCGACTCCGGAATGAACGACTGCCCGCCGAAGCCCGCGAAAACGGACATGAGGAGCAGGAAATCAGCCTTGCCTATATAATCATACAGCACTTCCACGGGAATGTCCGGATTGATCACGACGCCGGCTTTCATCCCGAGGGCGTGGATCCTGTCTATGTACTCACCGGTGTTCTCCCGGGCGGCTTCATAGTGGAACGAGCACATCCCGATCCCGTCGGCGGCAATCCTTTCGAACCAGCGCTGAGGCTCGACGACCATCAGGTGGGCGTCCATCGGAACCGTGACCACCTTCGAAAGCTGGTCGAGAACCGCGAAACCGAAAGAAATGTTCGGCACGAAACTGCCGTCCATCACGTCGAGATGGAGTATGTCCGCCGAGTCGTTGACCATCCTGAGGTCATCCTCCAGATGGAGGAAATCCGCGGAAAGGAGTGAAGGGGCTATCTGCATGGCTTATTTATAGTTACAAACGACGTCCCCGAGGAGTTTCACGAATTTGTCAAGCGAGGCGAGCTCGAGTTTCTCCCCCGGCGCATGGACTCCCCTGAGGGTGGGCCCGAACGAGATCATGTCAAGTCCCGGGAACATCTCCAGGAAGAGGCCGCATTCGAGTCCGGCGTGGATGGCGAGTACGAGCGGTTCCTGATTGAAGAGTTTCCTGTAGGACTCCACGCAGACGGCGAGTACGTGCGAATTGACGTTGGGGTTCCAGCCCGGGTACTCGTACCTGTGCTCGACCTTCGCGCCGGCGAGTTCGAAGCAGGCGCGGACCCTGGCCGCCAGTGCGCGGCGTTCGCTCTTGGCAGCGCTGCGCTGGCTGGTGACCACCTCGACCTTGTTCTCCCCCTTCATCTTGACGGATGCGAGGTTGGTGGAGGTCTGCACGAGACCTTCGATGTCCTGGCTCATAGCCTGCATTCCGTGCGGGCAGGCGAACAGAGCCGTTATGATGCGCTCAGCGTGGTCCTTGCGTATGGCCTTGAGCGGTTTGTCCTCGATCTCCCTTACGGTGCAGAAGACCTTCGGGTCGGTCACGTGGAATTCTTCCTTGATGTCGGCGTTGTACTGCTCGGCGGCCTTTGCCATGGCCTCGGGATCATCCACGCAGAGGACGGCCTCGCTGTTGCGGGCGATGGCGTTGGGCTTGCCGCCGCCGTTGATGCTGACGAGCTGGAAACCGCTGTCCAGGCGGCTGTAGAGGAAGCGCGCGAGCAGCTGAACGGTGTTTGCGCGTCCCTTGTTGATGTCGTCGCCGCTATGGCCTCCTATGCCCCCGCCGCAGTGGACGCGGACTATAGTGCCTTTCTTGCGCACCGGTTCGTGGGCGATGCGGAAGACGGCCGAAGTGTTGAGTCCGCCGGCGCAGCCGATGAACAGCTGTCCCTCGTCCTCGGAATCCAGGTTGATGAGCGTCTTGCCCTCGAAGAAGCCGGGCTTGAGCTCCATCGCGCCGTCCATTCCGGTCTCCTCGCTGATGGTGAACAGGCACTCGATCTTTCCGGTGGGGGTCTTGTCCTCCAGCAGGGCGAGGCAAGCGGCTATGCCTATGCCGTCGTCGGCTCCGAGGGTGGTGTCCTTGGCGATCATCCATCCGTCCTCGATGACATAATTGATGGGATCCTTGGCGAAATCGTGCTCCACGCCCGGATTCTTCTCACAGACCATGTCCTGATGCGCCTGCAGCACGATCGTGGGCACGTTCTCCTTGCCGGGAGCGGCCTCGCGGACTATTAGCACGTTGCCTATGTGGTCCACCTTGCATTCCAGCCCGCGGTGCACTGCCCATTCGGTCAGCCAGGCAGTGATGGGGCCCTCGTGACCGGATTCGCGCGGAATGGTCGTTATTTCCTTGAAGATGTCGAGAACTGATTCTGAAGTCATACGCTATGAAGATTGAAATCCCACGGCCGGGGCCGCGGGACTGTTTGCTATCTCTGTGAGGAAGTGAGCATCTCCTCTATGTCATTGACATATTTCCGGAAGACCTTGTCCGTGGACATCAGGTCTGAGACCGTGTTGCAGGAGTGCAGGACCGTTGCGTGGTCCTTGCCGCCTATCTCCGCCCCGATGGTGGCCAGCGAGCAGTTGCTGATGAACTGGCGGCACAGGAACATCGCGATCTGGCGGGCCTGGACTATCTGGCGCTTGCGGCTCTTCGAGAGCAGGTCGTCGCGGGTGATGTTGAAGTACTCGCAGACATTCTTCTGGACCTTGTCTATGCTGATGTCGAGTTTCGCTTCGCCTACGATCTTCTGGATCACGTCCGCTGCAATCGCTACCGGGTCCCTGTCCGTATGGACGGTGGAATGGGCGATCACCGAGATGAGCGCGCCCTCGAGCTCGCGGAAGTTGGTCTTGATGTTGGATGCGAGATACTCGTAGAGTTCGTCGCTGAAGGACACTCCCTCGCGGAAGGCCCTGCTCTTCAGCATCTGGAGCCTGGTGTGGTAGTCCGGATAGGAGAGCTGCACGGAAAGGCCCCACTTGAAGCGGGAGAGAAGCCTCTCCTCGAAATTCTTCAGCTCCACGGCCGGACGGTCGGAAGTGAAGATGAGCTGCCTGCCGCTCTGGTGGAGATGGTTGAATACGTTGAAGAAGGCGTTCTGGCAGCCCTGACCCATCAGGTCCTGGATATCGTCCACGATGAGCACGTCCATCCTCATGTAATATGCGAGGAAGTCGGTGAGCTTGTTGTGCACCGCGACGGCGTCCATGTACTGGGTCTTGAATTCGTTGCCCGTCACATAAAGGACCACGAGTTCGGGGAACTTTTCCTTAATGGCGATGCCGACAGCCTGCGCGAGATGGGTCTTGCCGAGGCCCGGGCCGCCGAAGATGAAGAGCGGGTTGAACGGAGTCTTGCCGGGGGCCACGGCTATGTTCCGCGCCGCGGTGATGCCCATCTTGTTGCACTCCCCTTCCACGAGGTTGGCGAAGTTGTAGACGGGATTGAGGCGGGGATTGACCTGGATCTTGTGGAGTCCGGGATAGACGAACGGTCCGGGGTTCTCTCCGGGATTGGCCGCGGAGACGTTCATCGGCCTGTTGGTAGGCGTGCCGACGAGCTGCTGGGGCACCTTGATGGACGGCTGGTTGCGTACTACTTTAATAAGGTATACGAGCCGGGCGTCGGATCCGATGACACGCTTCAGCGTCATCCTTATCACATCGAGATAGGCTGACTCAAGATACTCGCGGAAGAAGTCGGAAGGGACTTCCACCGTGAGGGTCGCCTGGTCGAATGATACAGGCCTTATCGGCTTGAACCACGTATTGAACTGCTGCGGCTCGATGATGTTCTCGATGATGCGCAGGCAGTTGTTCCAGACGTCTATATATCTTTCTTGGTCGGTCATTTAGTCAGAGGCAAATAATGACCCCATGTCCAGGGGTCATCATCCGAGTGCAAAAATGGGTGAAAAAAAATTGATAAAAAAACTTTTTAACTATTGTTTTTTCACTTTTTTGGTTATAAAATATTAAGAAAAAGACGGCGTCCCATTTGCTTTATATCTTTCTGATTTACAAACAATTATAAAACGGGCACTCTGCTAACTGCCACATTTTTCCGCAGTTTTCCCAATTTGAACGATTCAAATTTACGCATATGCGGAAAAATCCCTCTCCTGCTATGCTATGATGCATAAAAAAACGCATCCGGATTTTTGGGAAATGCACTATTGTAGGCGTGATGTCGATTCACCGGAAATTTTCACGAGAAACGCATCCGGATATTTTATCTTGATTGCCTGGAAATCCGCACGTGTTTCGGACTCGTCCGCGGAGACGGCGATGATGTAGCGGTAGATACGGCCGGCCTTGATGATTTTCGGCTGATAACCCATGAATTCACGGGATTTCGCCGGAAGCAGGTTGCCTCCGGCCAGAATCTGCACGCCGTAAAGCACGGGAGTCTCTTCCGCCTTTGAGGAGCTTTCCGCGACACTGTCCTTCCCTGCAGGAGCCAGCACCTGCGTGGTATCCACGGCCACGCTCTTGTCGTAGGACTGCTTGTATTCGACGAACGCTTCATAAAGCCTGCGGGCGAGTTCCTTACGGTTCTCACCCGAACGCAGCTGGGCCAGGTCGGAGGAATTGGTGATGAAGCCGAGTTCGACGAGTATGGCCGGCATCGCGGTTTTCCAGAGGACATAGAACGGGTCCTGCCAGATTCCCCTGTCGGCCGATATGGGGCCGCCCTTGAGGTGTTTCTTGACGATTCCGGCGAAATTCATGCTCTGCTCGAGATGGGCATTCTGCATCAGCTGCATGAAAATGTACGACTCCGGATCGTTCGGGTCGAAGCCTTCGTATTTGGTGGTATAGTCGTCCTCCAGCAGGATCACGGAGTTCTCCCGCTTGCATACGTTCATGTTGTATTCGTAGAGGTCCCTGTCCTTTTTCGTGGACTGCCCCATCAGGTGGATGGAGTAGCCGTTGGCCTTTACGTTAGGCGCAGCGTTGATATGGATGGAAATAAACAGGTTCGCACCCGCTTTGTTGGCCTTTTCGGCACGGTCGTTGAGAGAGATGAAACGGTCGCTGTTGCGGGTCATGAGGACCTTCACGTCAGGGTAGGATTCCCTGATCCTGGCGGAGAGGCTTTCGGCAATCTCGAGGGTGATGTCCTTTTCCCTCGTCTTGCCGTCCTTGCTGATCGCTCCGGGATCCTTGCCGCCATGGCCGGCGTCGATGACCACGGTGGTCAGGCCGAGCCTGGCGTCAGATGCCCCGGCGGCCCCGAAATTGAAGCAGGACAACAAGGCTACAGCTATGCAGATTGTGCGTTTCAATATTTTGTAGTACTTTTGTGAGATATATGTACTCTTGCAAATATAAGAAATAATTGCTTTTGAGGAACACCCGTCACATATTGGCATTCATCTTTCTGACTGTCCTGATGCTTGTCGGCGCAAACGCGTCCGCGCAGCAGCGCCGTCGTGGAGGTGAGCAGCACCAGTACGGCATCAGGCCCGAGAAGAAGGTCAAGAAGCTTGATTCCCTGGAACTTGCGCGGCGGGATTCCCTCCACAGGGCCGACTCCATCCACAAGCTGGATTCCGTAGCCCTGCTCGGCAAGAGTTCCCTCGAGCAGCCTGCGTTCTCCACCGCGCGCGACTCCATCGTGGAAGTCTTCTCCGACGGCCACCGCCTCATTTATTATTATGGCGACGTGACCGTCACCTACCAGGACATGAAGCTCACCGCCGAGCTCATGGAATACGACATGAACACCTCCACCGTCTATGCCAAAGGCGTCTATGACAGCCTGTCCGGCGAATGGAAGGGCCGCCCCGTGATGACACAGGGCAAGAAGACCTACAACATGGAGGAGCTCAAATACAACTTCGAGACCAAGAAGTCGTTCATAACCAACCTCATAACCACGGAAGACGACGGTATCCTGCATGGTCGGAACGTGAAGATGATGCCGGACAATTCCATCAACATGACCCACGGCAAATACACCGTCTGCGATGCCGAGCATCCGCACTACTGGCTGGAGCTGGAGCTCGCCAAGGTGATGACGCATCCGTCGCAGAAGACCGTTTTCGGGCCGGCGCACCTGGTCATAGAGGACGTCCACCTGCCGTTCGTGGGACTCCCGTTCGGATTCATTCCCAAGCGGCCGCAGAGGGCCACCGGAATGCTCATGCCGACCTTCGGCGAAGAGCAGACCCGAGGTTTCTACCTGCGCGACGCCGGCATGTATTTCGTCTTCGGGGACTACCTCGACCTGTCGGTGACCGGAGACGTGTATTCGCTCGGCTCATGGGCCCTCGACGTAAATTCGAGGTACAAGGTCAACTACAAGTTCGACGGTCAGTTCTCGTTCAATTATTCCAATGACCAGGCCGGCGAAAAAGGGACACCCGAATTCTTCCAGACGAGCAACTTCGGAGTCAAGTGGTCGCACAGGCAGGACCCCAAGTCGCATCCGGGTACGTCTTTCACCGCATCGGTCAACTTCTCCAGCCCTTCCAACAGCAAGTACAATTCACACTCCGTGCAGGAAGCCCTGCAGAACCAGATATCGTCCTCCATCTCCTACGGACACAACTGGAACGGCAAGTTCAATTTCAGCATCAACGCCCTGCACTCGCAGAACTCCAGGGACTCCTCGTACACCTTCACCCTGCCGAACGTAACCTTCTCCGTGAGCACGATCCACCCGTTCAAGAAAAAGAACCGCGTGGGCAAGGAGAAGTTCTACGAGAAGATCAGCTTTGCCTACAACACCGCACTGCAGAACAAGATCAACTTCAAGGCCTCGGAATTCGACCTGAAGGACAAGAAATTCACGGACAAATTCAAGAACGGCATGGCCCACAATTTCAGCATAGGCCTGCCGAACTTCCAGTTGTTCAAATACATAAGCATCAACCCGAGCGTAAGCTATTCGCAGAACTGGTTCTTCCGCAAGACGGAATATGCGTACAATCCCGATACCGACAAGGTGGAGGCCGTGGAATCGCACGCGTTCAACCACTTCGGCATCACGCAGAATTATTCCGGGTCGCTGTCGGCCAGCACGCGTATCTACGGTACGCTCAACTTCGGCAAGTACAACAGGATACAGGCCATCAGGCACGTCATCTCCCCTTCCCTCTCGATGAGTTTCAGCCCGGAGAAGGGAACCTACGCCAACGGCTACAGGTCATTCACCTACACCGACGCCAGCGGCACGGAGAAGGAATACCAATATAATATCTATTCCGGCCAGCTCTATTCCGCCCCCGGAAAGGGCCGGTCCGCAACCGCATCGCTCAGCATAGGCAACAACCTCGAGGCCAAGGTCCGGGACTATGCGGATACCACGGGAAAGGGATCCAAGAAGGTCAAGCTCATAGACCAGCTCAGCTTCAACACGGGCTATAACTTCCTCGCCGACTCGCTCAACATGAGCAACATCTCGGCAAGCATGAGCACCAACCTCTTCAACAAGGTCAACATCAGCGCCAGTGCCGCGTTCGATCCATACGCGCTCGACAATCAGGGAAAGAAATACAACAAATTCGCCATCATCAGGGGCCAGGGGCTCGCCAGGATGACCAACGTGTCCGTCAACCTCTCGTATTCCATTTCCGGCAAGGGTGCGATCGAAGGCAACGACGGCCGCGGTGAGGGCGGTGGAGGAGGCGTGCAGGGCGCTGCCGCATATTATCAGAGGATATACTATCATCCGGTCACCGGCGAATACATTCCGGGCGGATGGGTGTTCTATACCAATCCCAACGTGCCGTGGTCGCTGAGTTTCAGCGGACAGTTCAGCTGTTCCCGCGGATGGAACTACGACAAGGAACTGGACGCCCTGAAAGTCAAGAACAGGTACACCGCCACGATGAGCATGAACGGTTCCATCAAGCTCACCCCGAAGATGAACATCACGATGAGTTCCGGCTTCGACTTCATCGCGAAGAAGATCACGACCTCGCAGTTCAGCGCCACCTACGACCTGCACTGCTTCAACATCTCCGTCTCCTGGGTGCCTACCGGAACCTGGAAGTCCTACAGTTTCAGGATAGCGGCGAACGCGGCGGCACTGGCGGACATCCTGCGCTTCAAGAAGAGCGACAGCTATTGGGATAATTAATTTAATTCCCTATATTTGCATATCATTTTGCGAGAGAGGTGTTCGCCTCTCCCCTTTTATCAACAATATTTTTATGCCACACAACTTGTCTGAGCTGAGTGCGATGTCCCGGGAGAGTCTCGAGACCATTGCATCAGGACTTGAAATCAAAACGAAGAAACTGGACGACGAGAACCTCAGGTACGCCATCCTCGATGCAGAGGCCAGCGTGGAGGCTGCGAAGCCGTCCCCCGAAAAGAAGAAGCGCGGCCGTCCCAAGAAGACCGAGACCAAGGCAGCCGCATCCACCGATAATGTGAAACCCGAAACCGCTTCCGCAAAAGAGGAAAAGCCTGCCGATGAGGCCGCTGCAAAGCCCAGGCAGAAGCGCCCCCGCACCAACGCCGCATCCAAGCCGACGGCTGAACCGGTGAAAATTGACATTGCAGCCGACGCCCCCGCGCAGGAGGCTCCCGCAGCTGTAAAGGCAAGCGAGCCCGCTGCCGTTGAAACCAAGGCCACCGAACCCAAGCGCAGGGGCCGCAAGCCCAAGGCTGCCGCTCCCGCCGAGGAGAGACCTGCCGAGGATGCGACTCCAAAGCCGCAGATAGACGGCAAGGCAGCTGCCATCGTCGCCGCGGCCATGGCGAAGCAGCAGCAGAAAGCGGAGGCTGCCGCACGCGAAGCCGAGCGCCAGTCGCAGCAGAACCAGCAGCGTCAGAACGGACAGCAGAATCAGCAGCGCCAGGGCGGTCAGCAGAATCAACAGAATCAGCGCCAGGAAGGCGGCCAAGGCCAGCAGAATCAGGGTCAGAACAATCAGAACAACCAGCAGAAACAGCAACAGCAGCAGCCCCAGCGTCCGAAGGCACCCGTATTCGAGGGCACCGTGGAGGCTACCGGCGTGCTGGAGGTGATGCCGGACGGCTACGGTTTCCTCCGCAGTTCCGACTATAATTATCTGAACAGCCCGGACGACATCTATGTCTCCCAGCAGCAGATCAAGGTCAACGCCCTCAAGAGCGGTGACACCGTGACCGGAGAGATACGTCCGCCCCGCGAAGGCGACAAGTATTTCCCGCTCGTAAAGATCAATTATGTCAACGGCAGGACGCCCGCTTTCATCCGCGACCGCGTTCCGTTCGATTTCCTCACTCCGCTGTTCCCGGACGAGAAGTTCAACATCCTCGGACACGGACACGAAAGCGACCTGAGCTGCCGCATAGTGGACCTCTTCTCCCCCATCGGAAAGGGTCAGCGCGGTCTTATCGTCGCCCAGCCGAAGACCGGTAAGACTATGCTGCTCAAGAGCATCGCCAACGCCATCGCGGACAACCATCCGGAAGTCTATGAAATCGTCCTCCTGATCGACGAGCGTCCCGAGGAGGTCACCGACATGCAGCGCAGCGTCAAGGCGGAAGTTGTCGCATCGACCTTCGACGAACCCGCCGAACATCACGTGAAGGTGGCCAACATGGTCCTCGAGAAGGCTCGCAGGCTCGTGGAATGCGGCCACGACGTGGTCATCCTCCTGGACTCCATCACCCGTCTCGCACGCGCCTACAACACCGTGCAGCCGGCATCCGGAAAGGTGCTCACAACGCCCTGCAGAAGCCCAAGAGGTTCTTCGGAGCCGCCCGCAACATCGAAGGCGGCGGTTCGCTCACCATCCTCGCCACCGCTCTCACCGAGACCGGTTCCAAGATGGATGACGTGATCTTCGAGGAATTCAAGGGTACCGGCAACATGGAACTCCAGCTGGACCGTTCGCTGTCCAACAGGCGTATCTTCCCTTCCGTCAACGTCGTCCTTTCCGGCACCCGCCGCGACGACCTGCTCTATCCGAAGGGACAGAGCCAGCGCATCTGGATTCTCCGCAAGCTGCTCGCCGACATGAATCCCATCGAGGCGATGACCTTCATCCAGCAGCTGATGGACGAGCACAAGACCAATCAGGATCTGCTCGACAATATGAGCAGCGTCTCATCGCGAGATTACAGACAGTATTAGATTGATTGGCCGACGGCGCTGCGGAGTGCCGGCGAACCTGTGGCCGGCCGCGGCCTCTATTTCTCTACGAGTCTGATTTCGTACAGGCGCGGCCAGTTCTTGCCGGTGACATAGAT
>CADAFW010000024.1:14451-15830 GCA_902787295.1 uncultured Bacteroidia bacterium | reverse complement strand
TTCAAGTTGATTCAGGAGAGTCTTACTACTTAGGCACTTTTGAAGCGACTTTTGAAGGAAGTTTAAAAGATAGGAGAGTAATGTTTTATTACAGGGACAGCATAATACCGGAGAAACTCATTAAGTTTTTCAATAAGCATAATCTTCCGACAGAAGATATCAAATGCCTGGAACCGGCAGGTGAATCATTTATATTTGCACATGCTTCATTATAAGTCTTTTGTTGCATCGTTTTAACATAGATGTTTTGAAAATGAATAAACTATGTTCCATACTGGTCTTATCCTGTATCTGTATGAGTCTTCATGCTCAGATACGGCAGAATTGTCTTGAGATCGAGTTGAGACAGACAGGCCTCTCATATACTACTGATTCAACCCGGAACGACTATTATCGGGAGATTATTGAAAAACAGGATGATTATAAGTTTGTCCATGATGCCGACTCTTCTTATAGGGTCGTTATGGTTGGAGAGGGAATCTCGGGGTATTTCCCTGATAAACTACCCTCTTTCCAAGGAGGGGATCCTCTCGATTTTTGCATTTTGCTTGGGAAGAGGATAATAAGTTTGCTTGAGAACGGGGAAGAGCATACTTTCAGGCTCGCCGTCGATTTTATCTTATCCAGTAATGGAGAATTGAAGGATATACGTGTGGCCCCTTTTCTTTCTGACAAAGAGCGGACATCATTGCATGAAAGTATATTGACAATTATCAGGGAGTCTCCGAGATGGGTCCCGGAGAAGCATTACCGGAAAAAGTATTGCACTCCGCTAACGCTGCGTATCTCATCCGATCATTTTGTCAAAGGGGAAGGGATGGTCATAATCAGGGACTACAGTACTTTTTATTTCGATAGGCTGATGGCTCAATTGCGCTCGGACAGTCCGGAAAAGGCACGTAGTGAAGAAATCCCTGATGACCGGATAGCTTCAGACAAGGATATTGACGAGAAGGCTCATCTGGAAGATGAATCTCTTAATCTGAATCAATGGATCAAGAGTAATATCCAGGATGCCACGGAAATGGTCGGATTTGGAGATGGTGAATCAGAAATAGAGCTTGTCATCTCCGCCAATGGATGGGTGGCCAAGGCAACTGTCATCAATTCCTATGACCGGCTTTTGGGTGAGCACCTGGCAAATGAGCTGTTGATACGCTCTCCAAGATGGGTGCCGGCAAAAGCCAATGGTATCAGTGTGCCCTCAAAGGTGAGAATTACGTATTCCTGGCGGTTTTAGGGATGGCCACATAGCTGTTTTTGCTACCATTCCCCAGGGTTCTCGAAGAGGAAATCGGGATTGGTGGTGCCCAGGGCATTGATCTGCGCATCCATCCATTGAAGCCGTGCATTGAAGTTCTCTATCATTCTGCCGACGG
>CADAFW010000024.1:0-14443 GCA_902787295.1 uncultured Bacteroidia bacterium | reverse complement strand
GAAAGCGCCCTTCTTCTCATTCCACAACGCCTTGACGCTGTTGACGAATTCAGCATTATAGCGCATATAATGATAGTAGTACCCGGTTCTGAGAAAGCCCCTCCATCCTCTCTCGCTGTTCTGGTTGATATAAGACTGCGAGATATATGTCTCATAGTCAAAATCCCATCCTGGCCCCATATAGAGCAGTCCGCCTTTGTCTTTATACAGATAGGTGCTGTGGGGACCGCCGTGCAGATCGTTCTGGAAGAAATCCCTGTTGCCGGACAATTCGTTGACGAGCATGAACGAGATTGCGGACTCGGCATTGATATAATTGTTGAAATCTCCGTTCGCGACACATGACCTTGTCTGCAGGACCTTCTCGAATTCATTGATATAGTTCTCCATCCAGGTGTAACCATCCTGGTATCTGGGGTCGAATTCCGGGTCGGCCGGATCCTCATCGGGTTCCTTGAACATATAATTCAAGGTGAAGTATTTCGAATGGAACTTGTTGACCTCATCCCAATAGCTGTCGATCTCCATGAGGTAGCCCCCGCTCAGGTCCGTGAAATCACTGTCCAGAGTCTTGATGTTGACGCGATTCTTGTCGATCTTTATCTGCTCGCAGAGATAGTAGTTCCCCCGGGGCTCACCGTTGAACTCCAGTTCCACGAACTGCCCCCTTACGGTATAGGGAAGCCCGGATTGCCTTGAAAGCCAGAAAGTTGCGTCATTCCGCAGAAGTGTGTGGTCCCTCCAGTTCGCCAGCAGGATCCATCTCTTGTGGGCCGGCATGCCGAGGATTCCGGTCTTTTTGTCGAATTTCAGGGCATAGGGCTTCTTGGCCCAAGTCCACGTGTAATTGCCCCTGCCTTTTATCTTGATATCGGCCTGGTAAACCGGATCCCCATTTTTGTCCGTCATCCCTTCGGTCCCGTCAGGCATCTCGATGCGGATGGAGACGAAATCATTTTCCCCTTCCGGGAGCCAGACCCTCTGGTCGGTACCATTATAATTCTGCAGCGAATTCTTGTAGCTTTCAAGTTCCGCCAGCGTGAAGTATTCGCTTGTGGTAATCCTCACCACCGGAAGGCCGGTGTTGCGCACATTCAGGGTGAATCTCTTCTCGACTCCATTCTTGCGGACGGTCAGTTCGACCTGCCGGCCGGAAGCATCCACGGGAGTCACCCCGCTCTCCAGAACCTTGCCGTCCGCCATCAGCGTGGCTCCGCTCGTGAGCGTGAAGTTCAGGACCAGGCTGGAGAAGGCCGTTTCGGTCGGGATGGTCAGCATCCAGGACCCGTCCGTGGCGTTTTTCTCGGCGTTATAGGTCCTGCCGCCCCGTTTGGACGAAAGGCTGTTTATGCTGATGCTGCCGGACTGCTGGGTGGGAGTGACCTTGAGCGGGGCCATCCTCCTGATCCTGCTGCGCTCGATTTCCAGTGGTATAGCGGCCGATTTGGAAAAGCTCCTGCCGTCGGACGTAAGGACGGTGAGGGTGAATCCGTCTTCGCTGAACTTCATGGGTGGCAGGACGAAGATGAACTCGGTATACTCATCCTCGGAGGCGCCCAACGTAACGGCCTTGTTGCAGTAGAGCCGGATTTCGTCGGCAGTTCCTGTCATGGATACGGCCGGAACGTCGCCGGATATGTCGATGCTGCCCGTCCCCGCCAGGGCTTCGCCGCCGTTGGCTTTCAGGAGGACCGAGGAAACGGATACGTTTTCTCCATACAGCTTGAATGAGAGGTAGCCTCCTACGTTCTTGAAACTCAGGTTGTTATCGGGGGAGACCGTCTTCGCCACCATGACGTTGGCACCCTTGCCGAAGGATTTTTCCCCGTAAGTCTGGATAGCGGGAAATGTATATGCGATGGAACCGTCTGCCCGGATTCCGGTGCCCTCCTGATGGGGATATACTGCATAAATGGCCCCTCCTGTCTCCATTCCGCCGGCACTGCCGTTTTCGCAGATTTCGAATTCGCCTTCCAGGTCCCCATCCTCCCCGGCGAAGGAATACTCCGTTGCGGCCGTATTGCCGTTGAAAACGCTGATGTGGTCTTCCTTGTTCCAACGGACGAGGAAACTTTCGTCGGTAAAGGTCCTGGTCGCTTCGTGGCCCGTATTGTCGTCAATGGTCGCATGAAACGTTTCGGGCACGGCAGATTCGCGGGGCACGTCAAGCTCCGTCGTACAGGCCCCCGCCATCACGGCCAAAAGTCCTATCAATACTGAATGCTTTCTCATACTGCCGCAACGATTATCCGCTCCGGGGAGGCCTGTTTCTCCCGGAACAGGACAGGCGTCATAAAGATACAAGAAAAAACCATTTGCCGTACCGGGACCTCATAGAAGAATGGCGGCATTTGTTATCTTTGTAACAAGGTCATATCCGTATTATGATTCATAATGGCATATTCAGGTTGAGGATGGCGATGCTTACGGCATTGCTGATTGTGTTTCCGTCGTGCCGGGAAGGTGCCGTGCCTTCTTTGGAGAACGGCCGTGTGCGCCTTGCGTTCGATCCTGCCACGGGCTGGCCGGTGTCGGTCATGGACAAGGCCAGCGGGGAGGAGATGCTGGACGGCAGCGTGCCCCTTTGGGAATTGAGGGATGTCCGGGACAGCGTGTTGAAAGAAGCCACGGCTTTCCTTGGATACCGCCGCAAGCCGGGAGTGTTGCAGTTGTCCTGGAAAACGGCATCCGGCATCAGAGTCACGGCCCTTGCCGGCCTGGCTGCGGAGGACAGCCTGCTGCACTGGCGCATCTCCGTCACGGGATTGGCATCCGGTTCGTCGGTACGTTACCCCATCCTTGATTTCAGGAAGCTGGAGAATGAGGACGTCGCCTTTTCCAGCTGGCTGGGACGGGTAGAGAGGGATCCCCGTACCGGCCTCGGTCCCGATAAACCGCTTATCCGCTTCAGTTCGGAAAGCCCCGGTTCGTTGTCTATGCAACTGATCGCCTCCTATGACAGGGAAAGCGGTCGCGGACTGTACCTCGCGTCCAACGACACTCTCTCCCTCTCGAAGACCTTCACCGTCGAACTGGATTCGGCGAGGACACGCTTCTATCTCACTCACTATCCCGCTCCTGAAGGCCTGTCTGGGGACTGGGATCCGGGTTACGAAGTCATTACAGGCCCGTTCCGGGGCGATTGGATGACTGCGGCGGGGCTCTACCGCCAATGGGCCGTGCGGCAGCGCTGGTGCCGTGAAAGCCGGCTTGCGCAGCGGCAGATTGAAGGATGGGTGTCCGGAACCGGCCTTTGGATCTGGAACCGCGGGCGCTCTGAGAACGTCCTTGCAGAGGCCCTCCACCTGCAGGAGAAAACCGGCATCCCGGTGAGCGTCCTGTGGCATTGGTGGTGCGATTGCGGGCACGACGATGATTTCCCTCACTATCTTCCGCCCAGGGAGGGCGCGGAGACCTTTCGCGACGCTGTCAACTACGCTTCCGCCCGTGGTGTGCACGCGCTCGTTTATCTGAACACCTTCGAATGGGGGACTTCGTCTCCGGGGTGGGAGGAGGCAAAGCCGTTCGCCCTGAGGCAGCGGGACGGGTCTTTCCGGCAATTTGCGTCCAACACCTTCACCGGTCACGAGATCGCCGCGATGTGCCTGCACAATGCTTTCTGGACGGACCGTTTTGCCGCTATCGCCGATACAGTGCTGCGGGACTACGGCGTTGCCGGCATCTATATGGATGAGGCCTGCCTCAGCCTCCGATGCTACGACCCCTCGCACGGGCACGGCGTAGGCGGCGGGAACTATTGGGTCGAGGACTTCAACAGTCTCTCTTCCCGCATCCGCACCCGGGCCGGCAGGACGGTCCTGGCAGGCGAAGGTTCCGGCGAAGACTGGATCCCGTCACTGGACCTTTTCCTGACCCTCGCTGTCAGCCGCGAACGGTATATCGGCGGAAATGCCGAGCCCATACCCCTGTTCCAGGCCGTGTATCACGATTATGCGATAAGCTTCGGCAGCTATGGTTCGCTGGTGTACCCGCCCTTCGACGAACGCTGGCCCTCAGAGTTCCGCCCCGAAGGCTGCGAAACCCTCCTGCCCGACCGCTACAACCTTCAGTTCCGTATGGAGCAGGCGCGGGCGCTGGTGTACGGGATGCAGCCGACCATAGCCAACTATCACGCATTCCTGGACCAGGCCCGGGGGCGCGAAATGGATTTCGCCCTGCTGCTGGCGAGGACCCGGATGAGTTATCTGGACTATCTGTTATACGGCATTTTCGAAAGGGTCCCTGCGATGAGCATCCCCACTGCCCGGGCTGACATCTCCAAAGTCTCCATATATGCCGCCCGCGACGGCAGATCGGCCGTGCAGGTCACGAAAGAAATACCTTTGCTCCATACCGGAATGTGGAGATCGCCGGATGGCGGCCTGGCGCTCTTCATCGTCAACATCGGAGATGAATCCCAGCCTGTCAGCTTTTCCCTGGATCCGGCTTTATACGGTCTTCCCGCTGCATGCCGCGCCTGTATTGCCGGTGAGACAGTCGCCCGGACCTCCGAAGGTCCCCTGGCCGTCTCCACCACCATCCCTGCCCGCGGAATCAGCGTCATCGAATTCGCCGCGCAGTAGCGGCTGAGCTCCGCCATATCTGGAATAGAATTTGATTGCAGATACTGTACGATTATAACGATTGATCGAAGTTATGAAAAAGTTTTTGTTATTGGCCGTTGCGCTTTGCATGGCCGTTTTCACGTCTTGCAACAAGACGGATGACACCCACACGGGGGATTCCACCGGTAATCTTTACGGTATCTGGACCCTTATCACGAAAACTGTCGAATCCACTGCGTCTGACGGGACCGTGACCACCAGCACCGCGGACTATACCGACGTCCATTTCTACCTCGTCCTCAGCGAGTTCCCTTTCCCTCATGCAATCGTCAAGGAAGGCAGCTTCACTGCCCTTGACCTGGACGACGTGGACGTGGACGCGGCCAAATTCTCCTACAACGCCGACAAGAAAACCATCAGCTTCAATTCATTGGAGCTGTCTCTCTGGAGCGGATTGAAGAATATGACGCTGATCGGCACTTTCGACGTGACTGAATTGAGCAATTCCAAACTGGTCCTCAAGCAGACTGTCCTCAATACGACCACCAGCTACTCTTTCTCCAGAGCCACGAAAGAGGAATAAGACTACTTCAGCATCACCTTCCGGCCGATCTTGACGATGGTCTTGATGGGCCAGGGGAGCAGGGCCCGCTCGGCCTCCTGGATCTTTTCGCGGATCGGGATGCCCTGCGGGCAATGCTTTTCGCATTTGCCGCACTTGATGCACTGGGAGGCGAATGACGGCTCGGCGGCAAGGGCGACAGCCTGGAAGTACTGAGCCCGCCCGGAGAACTTCGATTCCGTGTACATGGTATTGTAGCTGGCGAATATGCCCGGGATGTCCACTCCCTTGGGGCAGGGCATGCAGTAGCGGCAGCCCGTGCACCCGACCTTCTCCTTCGCCCGGATGATGTCCACGATCCTCTGCAGGAAAGCCCGGTCCTCATCCGTGAATGCACCTGTAGTTGCATCCGATGCGGTTTTCACGTTCTCTTCCACCATCGCAAGGGAATTCATTCCGGACAGCACTACGGTTACCTCGGGCTGGTCCCACAGCCAGCGCAGAGCCCAGTCGGCGGGTGTCCAGCCGCGGGGATGCCCGGCGATCAGCCGTTTCGCCTCCTCCGGCAGTTTGTTCACCAGTTTGCCGCCTCGTAGGGGCTCCATAATAATCACGGGGATTCCACGCGCCGCGGCGGCTTTCAGCCCGGCGACGCCGGCCTGGGTGGTCTCGTCCAGGTAGTTGTACTGGATCTGGCAGAAATCCCAGTCGTAGTCGGCGAGGACCTTCAGGAAATTGTCCGTATTCCCGTGGTAGGAGAAGCCTATGTTCCGGATGGCGCCGGATGCCTTCTTCCCTGCGATCCAGTCCACTATCCCCATGGTCTTGAGCCTTTCCCACTGCGCGATGTCGGTGATGTGGTGCATCAGGTAGTAATCGACGTGGTCCGTCCGGAGCCGGGACAGTTCTTCGTTGAAATACTTGTCCACTGCGGCGGGATTGCCCACCAGGAACTGCGGCAGTTTCGCGGCTATGCGGACCTTGTCCCGTATCCCGTTGCGCTCCAGGATCTCTCCCAATGCCGCCTCGCTGCCCGGGTAGATGTAGGCGGTGTCGAAATAATTCACGCCTGCGCGGTAGGCCGCCAGCAATTCCTGCTCGGTCTTGTCGATGTCGATGCCGGTGCCCTGCCTGCTGAAGCGCATGCAGCCGTATCCGAGGATGGAGAGCTCGTCCCCGTGCCTGTCTTTCCTGTATTGCATGTCGTGAGGTTTTCGCCTATTTCATGAAGACGAGTTCGTACTTGCGGGTGCCGAGGCCTATCTTCTCCCCGTGGATGAGCTGGGTCTCCCACTCGGATTCGGGAGTGGTGTTCTTGAAATGGTCGTGGTGGTCGTGGAAGCCCTCGGCGTGCATATGGTCTCCGAGGACGGAGTTCCGCAAGGGTTCCGCCGCCAGGCAGGCGTCGGCGCAGGCCTGGTCGAGCGCGACGGGATCCCTGGACACGAACATACCTATATTAGGAAGGATTGGTGCGTCGTTCTCGGGGTGGCAGTCGCAGTACGGTGATACGTCCACGATGAGCGAGATGTGGAAACTGTCGCGGCCGCTGACCACGGCTTTCGTGTATTCGGCCATTTTCGCGTTGAGGATGGAGACAGCCTGGTCCTGGGCAAAGTCGATGGCGTCGAAGTTGCAGGCTCCGAGGCAGCGCCCGCAGCCTACGCAATGCTGCCCGTCCACGTGCATTTTACGGGTATCAGGGTCGAACACAAGCCCTCCGTTCGCGCATTCCCGCTCGCAGCGCCGGCATCCCCGGCACCGGGCGGCATCTATTATGGCCTTGCCGGCGGAATGCTGGTCCTTCTTGCCGGCGCGGGAACCGCATCCCATGCCGATGTTCTTTATAGCTCCGCCGAAGCCCGTCATTTCGTGCCCCTTGAAGTGCGTCAGGCTGATGAACACGTCGGCATCCATCACCGCGCGGCCGATGCGGGCTTCTTTGGTGTATTCCCCGCCTTCCACCGGGACCGCGATGTCATCGGTGCCCTTGAGTCCGTCGGCGATGATGACCGGGCAGCCGACGCTCAGCGGAGTGAAGCCGTTCTCCCAGGCGCATTCCAGATGCTCCAGGGCATTCTTGCGGAATCCGGGATACATCGTGTTGCAGTCGGTGAGGAAAGGCTTGCCCCCGAGTTCCTTGACCAGGTCCGCTACGGCCTTGGCGTAGTTGGGACGGAGATAACTGATATTCCCCAGTTCTCCGAAGTGCATCTTGATCGCGACGAACTTGCCGTCCATGTCGATGTCGGCGATGCCGGCCTTGCGGGCCAGCCGCTTCAGCTTGGCGGGCAGACTCTCTCCGAACGCCGAGGTCCTGAAATCGGTGTAGAATACTTTCGAGGGTTCCATCTATCGTGTCATTGTCTTTATGAACTTGATCTCTTCTTCGCTGTAGGGCGTGCGGTTCGGGCGGAACAGGTCGTGGAACCAGACTTCGGGCTCTTCCGTGAACGGGACGGGTTCGCCGTCCACGATCGTGTTCCAGGGGTACTGGCACTGCTGCTTGCCGTTCACGAGGCCGTAGCTGTACGAACCTATCTTCTCTTCCTTGAAGAAAGGCAGGATGGAGAAATAGTCCGACCCCCTGGTCCGTGCCATCCATTCCGAACAGAGTATGGGCCGGTTGAATTGCCTGCAGTATTCCACGAATTTCCGGGTGTCCGGAAGGGAATTGTAGCAGTGGAACGAGATGATATCGCTGTTGTTGCAGACGAATTCCGTGATCTCCTGGTTGTGGGAGCGCCAGTCCGGCAGGGTGATGACTGGAGACGTGAGCGGCTGTGACGGATTCACCTCCCTTGCCCAGCGGTAGACCGCCTCCAGGAAGGGGAGCGTCTCGAAACCTTTCGTGTTTGCAGGCTCGTTATACAGGCACCAGGCCAGGATGCGGGGATCGTTCCGGTACCGCTTCATCACCTGCTTCAGATACCGCTCGATGACGGGCCACTTTTCCGGATTGTTAACCACGTCCATCCCGGGGGAGGACATCCATACTGAATTATGGATGCCGGGGACCGGCTGGGGCTGGGGGCCCGTGTAGGGATTCTTGATGGTGCCCCCGTTGGTGAAGAAGGTCATCAGTATGCTCAGGCCGTGCTTGTCGGCAAGCCGCACCGTCGTTTCCAGACGGTCCATGAATCCCTTGGGGTCTTCCTGCCAGACGATGTCGCAGAGGAATAGCCTTATGGTGTTGAATCCAAGGTCCTCGGCGAGCGCCAGTTCGGCGTCCACCACCTCCGGCTTGAAGTAATCCCTGCCCCATATCTCCACCGGAGTGCCGCCGTAGGACGGCATGAACACGCATCCGACGGGCCAGGGCTGCGAGGCGTACCAATCATTGGCCTTTTCCTCGCTCCATCTTCCGGCTATGACGGGACTGCATGCGGTCAGGCAGAGAAGCAGCAGGAATTTCTTCATGGGAAGGAGGTCCTTATCGCTTGAAGTTGAACCTGATGTCGGCCGGAATATTCTCCAGGCCGAGTTTCAGCACGTCCGCGTCGAAGTCGGCGTTGCGCTTGGAGTAGCGTGCTTCGAACTGGGCTGCGAATTCCTTGTCTCCGGTGGCTTGGGTCTTGAGCACCAGCGCGGTAAGGTCTGAAAGGGCGGATTCCATCTTGCCGAAATCCAGAGAATACTGACCTGAATCCTTGTGCTGGAAGGCTCCGGCCTGTGCCAGGTAGTTGTAAATCATGATGTTTGCCCTTCCCAGCGCAGAACCTTCGCCGAAGCGCTCGGAGCGGAGAATGGAGGCGAAGAAAGTGGCAAGCGCATCCTCGCGGGTGAAGATGTGGTGGATGTCGAAGTGGTCCTGGAGCTTGCAGACCAGAAGGACTCCGGCTGCATTGGCCTTAACCTCCTCGAGGGTGCTGGCGGTATTGCCGAGTGCGTCCTCCACGCTGCCCTTGCCGTTCACGGTTTCCTTCACTCCGAGTCCGTGCGCCACTTCGCGGAAGACGATGTTCCAGAAGAACGCGTCTGCGGAGAGGTGGTCGGCGTAGGCTGACTCCAGCAGGACTTCGCCGCTGGGATTGACGATGTGGTTGTACTTGGCGTTGATCACGTTCTCCAGAAGGATGGTGCGCGTACCGCGGTCACGCTGGACGTCGCTGTCGAAGGGAAGGTTCAGTGCGATGACCTTCACGCCCGCGTTGGCCTTGCCCGCATAGTAGAGGGCGTCGCAGGAGAAGATGTTGGAGCCTGTTCCGGGCTGGAAGGTCTTGTAGGCCGGATCTCCGGGAAGGTCTTCCTGGAACTCGGCGATCCTGGAGACATACTGCATCAGTTCCTTGGTGCGGGCCTCGTTCTTGAGCAGCACGAACGCCTCGTAGGAGCGCTTGATGCCGAGCAGCTGGTCGTCAGTGACCTCGTTGGGGCCGATGACCAGGTCCATCTTGCTGTCATCCATGTCCAGCCAGGCGATGGAGCTTTCGTAGTACTTGTCGGTCCTGAGGGCTTCAGCCTTGGAAAGCAGGTAGGCGGCCACGCTCGGCTTGATGGTGATGTCCGCCGCCGCCTTCAGGTAGTTGGCGATCTTCTCGATATTGTCCTTGTATTCGTCGTGGAACCATACGGTTTCCAGAGAGCCGTCCTCGGCGCGGCGTACAAGGGTGTAGGGGCTGTTCTTGTCGGGGTTTTCCCAGGCGTCGAACTCCTCCCTGGTCATGTCTGCGGGATAGAAGCCGGCGCCGGGAAGGCGGTCGCCGTATCCCTCTACGAATGATTTTCCGGTAGTGCGGTCCCAGGGGCCGTAGTTGATCTCCGCAAAGGTCTTCTGCATGGGGTCGGAGAGACCGTCCAGGAAAGCCTGCTTGTCGCCGAAGTACTGCTTCCAGTAGATGGCGTCCACCTCGTCGGCGGCAAAGCGGTAGAGGTTGAGCACTTCCTTGCCGTTATCGGTGATCCCGCTCAGGTCGGGGGTCTCTATGTTCACCACGCCGTAGTCTGCAACGCGGCGTGCATAAGGAGAATTCGTTTGTTTGCAGGCGACCACCGTAAGCAGGACCAAGGCGGTCAGAATCAGATTCTTTTTCATTATATGGATGGATTTTATCAGACAATATTCAATGAACCGGCTGCGAAAAGCACCAGGTAGCCCAGCACGACGCTGATGACGCCGATGATGATTCCCATCTTGATCATATCCTTCTGCTGGATGAGGTTGGTGGCGTATGCCAGTGCATTCGGAGGGGTGGAGATGGGGAGTATCATCGCGCTGCTGGAAGCGATGGCGACGCCGATGAGCACCGTGGAGGTGCCGCCGATGGCCGCGAGCTTGTCACCCATTGCAGTACAGACGACCACGAGGATGGGCATGAGCAATGCCGCGGTCGCGGAGTGGGAAATGAGGTTGGAGAGACCGTAGCAGAGCAGTCCGGAAAGGATGACGATCAGGAGCGGCGAGAAGTTGCCGAAAGGGATGGCACGGACCACCAGGGCCGCGAGACCGGAGCCGTTCATCGCATAACCCAGGGCGAAGCCGCCGGCCACCATCCAGATGACGGACCAGTTGATCTCTTCCAGGTCGTATTTGCTGATGATACCGGCCATCGCGAAGACGGCGAACGGAATCAGCGCAACCGTATAGGTGTTGATGCCGGTAAGGGCATCCAGCATCCAGAGGAGGATGGTGATAACCATCGTGACGATGACGAGGGTGGACTTGCGGTCCTTCTTCATCTCGCCGTCGATCTTCAGCTCTATGGTCTTCTGGGTGAAGGGGAACACCTTCTTGAGCAGCACCCAGGCGATCAGGATCATTACGATCACCAGCGGTACCATGAAGATCATCCACTGGCCGAAACCGATGCCCAGGTTAAGGCCTTCGGGATCGTTGAGATACTTCAGGGCAATGGTGTTCGGGGGGGTGCCGATGGGGGTTCCCATGCCGCCCAGGTTGGCTGCGATGGGGATGCTGAGCGCCATTGCGGTGCGCCCTTTGCCGCCTTCGGGAAGCTGCTTGAACACGGGGGTGAGGAAGGTCAGCATCATGGCCGTGGTGGCAGTGTTGCTGATGAACATGGAGAACAGGGCGGTCACGAGCATGAATCCGAGCAGGATGTTCTCACTCTTCTTGCCGAAGGGCGTGAGGAGCACCCGTGCCAGGTGCACGTCCAGTCCTATCTTGGTGGTCGCTATGGCCAGGACGAAGCCGCCGATGAAAAGCATGATCACGGGATCGGCGAAGCTGGCCATCACCTGCTTGTAGCTGAGGAGCTGTCCGACGGATGCGGGATTGCAGATCCACTTGATGCCGGAATCGGATGCGAACAGCAGCAGCAGGACCATTATGGAGACGGAAGTGGCCCAGGCGGGGACCAGTTCCATGACCCACATCAGGGTCGCATAGACGAATACGGCGATGATCCTCTGCTGGACCTGGGTGAGGCCGTCGATCCCGAAGCTCTCCGTAGGGAGGAACCAGAGGACGAGGACGATTATAGCGACAAATATGAGGCCGAAGCTTTTCTTTTTGAGTACTGCGAGGTTGAGTCTGTTGCCCTGACGCAGCTTGTGCATCTGTTCAACCAGATGGAAACCTGTGAAATTCTTGAACATGATAGATTTATGATTGCTTGAACAGATTATTCGTAAGTGAAGCGGATGTCCACGGGGATGCCTGCGTTCTCAAGGACGCGCTTGTCAGAGAGACTTTCGGGACCGGCTATGCCGTAGCGGGAGACCCATGCGCGGGCAGCCTCGAGGTCGCCGTATGCCTGGATGCGGAGAATCTCGGATCCGAGGGTCTCAAGGGCCTTCCAGGTCTTGTCGAAGTCGATGCTGTAGCGGCCGGAGGGGTTCCAGATGATGGCCTTGCTCTCAAGCAGGTAGTTGTAGATTATGATGTTGGCCATACCGGTGGGGTCGTTCGCTCCGAAGCGGGTGGAACGTATGGTGTTGGTCACGAAGGTCGTGAGCACGTCTTCCTTCTGGAACAGGGCGGAAATGCGGTACTCCTCCGCCTCCTGCGCGCAGAGCCAGGTTCCGAGCACGTTGGACTTGGCCTTCTCGACCGCGAGGGCTTCCTCTGCGAGCGCCTCGGTGACGGTTCCCTTTCCGTTGACGGTCTCCTTCACGCCGAGTCCCTTGGCGATCTCGCGGAACACGATGATCCAGTAGAAGGCGCTGGCGTCCACATGGGGCTGGTACACATCCTCCAGGAGGGCGCTTCCGACCGGATGGACGGTGCGGTTGAACTTCTCGCGGATTATGTTGTCGAATATGATGGTACGGGTTCCCAGTTCCTCCTGGACCTTGGTGTCATAGGGGAAGTTGATTCCGATGACCTTGAAGCCTGCATTGGTGTAACCGCTGCAGTAGAGGACGTTGCATGAGAAGATGTCCGACTTGGAGCCGGGCACGAAATCGTGGTTGGCGGGCTCGCCGGGCAGCATTTTCTGGAGCTCGGGTATGCGTGCGGAGATCGCGTTGAGCTCCTCGGTGCGCTGCAGGTTCTTGAGCAGGACGTAAGACCCGTAGGAGGCCTTGGTGCCGTAGAGACCGTCATCGACCGCCTCGACGGGACCGATGACCAGGTCCATCTTGCTGTCGTTCATCTCGAGCCATGCCTTGTAGCTCTCGTAATAGTCGTCGGTCTTGAGGCCCTCAATCATCTTGAGGAGATAGTTGCGTACGCTTTCCTTGATGGTGACGTCGGCTGCCCTTGTCAGGTATCCTTCGATCCTGCCGATGTTCTCGGCATAAGCATCGTGGTACCAGACGGTACGGAGGCGTCCGTCTTCGGCACGTTGCACGAGGGTGTAGGGGCTGTCCTTGTCGGGGTCGCCCCAGACTTCGAACTCCTTGGGGACCATATCGGCAGGGTAGAAGCAGGCTCCTGCGGGCCTGCTGCCGTATCCGGGGAGGAATGCCTTTCCGTCGATCCTGTCCCAGGGACCGTAGTTGATCCCGGCATACAGTTTCTCGGCAGGGTCGTCCAGGGATGCCAGGAAGGCTTCCCCGTCTCCGAAGTACTGCTTCCAGTATATCTTGTCCACCTCGTCGGCGGCCTTGCGGTAAAGTTTCAGCACTTCCTTACCGTTGTCGGTGATACCGGTAAGGTCGGGAGCCGGTATGGTCACCTGTGCATAATTCTCAACGAGACGCCCTACGTCTGCGCGTTCCTGTGTGCAGGAAACGGCAAGGATGGCGAGGATCACAAATGCGCTTGTCAGTCTTTTCATATAAGGAATAAAAATTTTACAAAGATAATGGATAAAACGATTCGTTTGTCCTGAAATGCCTGCTTTTTGGCTTGGATTACGCGCTTTTACCCTCCGCTGCGGGGAGTATCTGCCCGGCGGCATTCTTGGTGTCCACTTTCTCGATGATGCGCTCCAGGATGCCGTTTTCGTCAAAGATGAAGGTGCGGCGCAGCGTCCCCAGGGTGGTCTTCCCGTACATCTTCTTCTCTCCCCAGGCGCCGAAGTCCTGCAGCATCTGCGTGGATGTGTCGGCGAGCAGGCGGAAGGGCAGTCCGTACTTTGCCCGGAAGCCTCCGTGCGACTTGACGCTGTCCTTGCTCACTCCCACCACATTGTAGCCGGCAGCGGTGAGGGCGGCATAGTTGTCGCGGAAGGAGCAGGCCTCGGCCGTACACCCGGAGGTGTTGTCCTTGGGATAGAAATAAATGATGGTCTTGCGCCCTTTTCCGATGAAATCCGACGATTTCACCGTATTCCCGTCCTGGTCCAGGACCTCGAAGGACGGCATCTTGTCTCCGATTTTCAGCATAAGGGAATAGTTTTTACGGTTTTCAGATCTTCGCGGCCTTCACGGTGTCGATCATGGCCAGGATGTTTTCCACCGGGGTGCCCGGCTGGATGTTGTGGCAGGAGCAGCAGATGTAGCCGCCGCCCTTGCCGAGGGTGTCCAGGCAGGCATTCGTCTCTTCCACCACTTCAGCGACGGTGCCCATCGGCAGGACGCGCTGGTTTTCTATGCCGCCGTGGAAGATGAGGTCCTTCCCGAACTTCTCCTTCAGCCCGGCGGTGTCCATTCCGGGGCACACGTGCTGAATGGGGTTGAGGATGTCTATGCCGCATTCCACCAGTTCGGGAATGAGCGGCAGGACGGCTCCGTCCGTATGGTACAGCACCTTCTTGCCGTAGCTGTGGATCAGGTCGCACCAGTTCTTCAGCCTGCGCTTGAAGAAGGTCTGCCACGATTCCAGCGAGATGAGCATGGTGTTCTGCATCCCCATGTCGTCGCTGATGAAGATTATGTCTATGTCGTCGCCCAGCTCCTTCAGGAAGCGCTCCAGCATCACGGTCTGGATGGCGTCGATGCGGTCCAGGGTGGCGTCCAGGAATTCGGG
>CADAFW010000023.1 GCA_902787295.1 uncultured Bacteroidia bacterium | reverse complement strand
CATGGCACCGCTCAGATTGTCGCAGCGCTTGAATTCATTGCGGACATACTTCCTGAGCAGTCCGACATAAGGGACCAGGAAACTCTCGTCCCCCTCGGCAGCCTTCAGGAGCGCAGGTGCGGCCTTGGGATTGTCTATGGTCTTCAGTGCGTCCGCAGCCTCCGCGGAGCCTTCTCCGGCCCTTGCGCTGAGATATTCGGCAGCAGCATCGGAGTTGGTGGCAGCGTACGGTTTGAAGAAGCGGGACGGATCGGGGGACGCGGCAATGTCGCGCGCCACCGCGGCCTGGAAGTCCCCGCTCTCGGATGCAGCCTTGGTGTAGGCATCGGTAACGGCAGCAAGGTCCTTGCCGTCGCAGCCGTTCATCAGGGAGGCGAGCCTCGGGAGGTCGGATGCCTTCACCACGCCCTTCAGCGCCTTGTAGTCCTTGCTTGCGAAGGCCAGGTCGGCAAACTGGGTGAGATGGCGTGCGGATGCTATCTTGAGTATCCTGGCAAGCTTGCCGGGATCGGCTTTCACGGCCTCGGCCATCAGTTCATCTGCGAAACTGCCGTTGAAGAAGAGAAGCGCGTCGGAAGGAATGGCGCAGAGTGCCCTGGCGGCCTTGGGGCCGCCTATCTTGGCAGCGGCCTCCTCGGCATCGGCGCTGTATTTGCCGCCGATTTTGGAGACTATGTAGTCTATCTGGCCGGCCGCCTTCCTCTCGCCGAGGAAGTAGAGCAGGTCGGCGTCGGCGCCCTCGGCTTTCCTGCATTTGACCAGCTTGGAATAGAGGCATTTGTCCTCCGGGGCGGCATATAGCGCCTGCACCCTTTCGGACCTGTCGGCGGAGCTCATCGCACGGACGACCTCGGCCGCCTTGAGCTTCTTTGCCGGCTCCGGCTCGGGGACCTTGATCTCGGAGCCCTGGAGGAGCCTCAACTGGGACTGGAGGAACTGCCTCGCCTCAGGGAAGTTGTTCGCATAGAGCGCGAATTCGATGCCCTGGATCACGGCATTCTTGTATTCGGGATGGGCCGAGGCATAGGCCACGGCACCTGAGATGGCATATTCCATCTTGGAATTCGCGGCCTTGTCGGGAGACTTCATCAGCTTTCCGGCAATCTCAATGCTGGCCGGGGCACAGTTCAGCAGGTCCTGCATCTGAGCCTCGAACTCGGCCGTGTTCTGCGCCGGCATGGCCGCAAGCACGTCGGACACGACGGTGCTCACGCTGCGGCCCCTGGCGTCCTGCTGCGCGGAGAGCGACCCCGCCATAAGCAGGACCGCGAGTATGGATACTATCAGTCTTTTCATCGCTTACAGAAGGTATTTCGCCCATTCTCCACGGGCCGGTTGGTCGATAAGGCGGTTGGCGGCATCGTCACCTATGAAGCACTGCTTCACGGGGTCGAAATGGAGGGTGCGGCCGAGCCTCAGCGCGCACACGCCCATATTCACTACGGTGCTGCTGTGGTGGCCCTTGATCTCGTCGAGCGCGAAGTGCCTGCGGTTGCGCACGCACTCCAGGAAATCGGTGTTCTGCGGCTCCGGGTCGGGGAGCTCGTTGATGATGTTCCAGACATCGGGGATGGTGCATTCGAAGCCCTTGTACACCTTGCCGAGGGGGCCTTCGATATAGGGCACCTTGCCCGGCGATTCGTGGCCTTCGCCCTCGAGGATGATGCGGCATCCGTCGGCGTAGGTATAGGTTACGCTGCGCCAGGTGCCCACCGCATCCGGGTGCTGCTGGGGAGCGTCCACCTCCACCTTCACCGGGAAATCGTCGTCCTTGCCGAGGAGATACTGCACCGGGTCGATGTAGTGCTGGCCCATGTCCGCCAGGCCGCCGCCGTCGTAGTCCCAGTAGCCGCGGAAGGTCTGGTGCACGCGGTGCGGATGGTAAGGCTTGTAGGGAGCGGGACCGAGCCACATGTCATAGTCCAGGTTGGCCGGAACCGGCTGCGGGACGAGATTCTCCTTGCCGGTCCAGAAGAACTTCCAGGCGAATCCGGTAGCGCCGGAGATGCGCACGGTGAGGGGCCAGCCGAGGAGGCCGCTGGCGACGAGCTTCTTGAGCGGCTGCACGTCGGTGCCGAGGCCGTAGAAGGTGTCCTTGAAGCGGAACCAGGTGTTGAGCCTGAATATGTTGCCGTAATGGTTGATGGCCTCCACCACCCTGCGGCTTTCGCCTATGGTGCGGGTCATCGGCTTCTCGCAGAAGATGTCCTTGCCCGCCCTGGCAGCCTCCAGGGCCATTATTCCGTGCCAGTGCGGAGGGGTGGCGATGTGCACCACGTCCACGTCCGGGTCGTGCACGAGCTCGCGCCAGTCGCGGTAGAGCTTGGCCTTCACGCCGAACTTCTCGCGCGCGGCGGCATCGGCGGCGGCCAGATGGTCGGCGTCCACGTCGCAGAGCGCAACCAGACGGCTGCTGGAGTTGCTGAAGAAATGCGCGCCGGTCCTGCCTATTCCGCCGAGGCCGATCACGCCGTGGGTGAGCTGGTCGCTGGGCGCGACCTTGAGTTCCGACCCGGGGTCCTTGCCGAAGGCATGCGCCGGGTCTATCGCGGTCGCAGCAGCCACTGCGGCCGAGATGCGGAGGAAATCTCTTCTCTGCATAACGGTATGTCCTAGAAGAAGTTGACGGTCTTTTCCTCGATTGCGCCCATGAGGCTGTTGCCGAGACGGCTCACGCCGAAGCGGAAGAGGTCCTTGTTCAGCCAGCCGTTGCCGAGCACGTAAGAGACGATGAAATAGTAGCAGAGGGCTTCCTTGGCGCTGGAAATGCCTCCGGCGGCCTTGAAGCCGACCTTGCGGCCGCTCTGCTCATAGTACTTCTTGATGCATTCGCACATCACGTAGGCAGCCATCGGAGTCGCATTGACCTCGACCTTGCCCGTGGAAGTCTTGATGAAATCCGCACCGGCCTCCATCGCGAGGAAGGAAGCCTCGGCTATCTTCTCGGGGGTGACGAGGAGTCCGGTCTCGAGGATGACCTTGAGGACGACCTTGCGGCCCTGCTTCGCGGCCTCGTCGTCTATGGCGGCCTTGAGCTGGCGGATTTCGGCGGATGCGGCGTCGTAGTCCTCGGCCATGAAGGCATTGAGGGCGAGCACGATATCTATCTCGTCGGCGCCGTTACGCACTGCCAGGCGGCACTCCAGCTCCTTCACCTCGGGATAGCTCTGGGAAGACGGGAAGCAACCGGCGACGGCGGTCACGCCGAGCGCGGGGTCGAGCCTGTGGTCCCTGACCACGGAAGCGAAGTTCGGGAATACGCACACGGATGCGGGCTGGGGATATGAAGGGTATTCCTTCTTGAGGGCGTTGGCCTTCTCCACGAGCTTGATGACAGACTTCTCGGTGTCCTGGGTGTGCAGGGTGGTCAGATCCATCATGGAGAAGATCTGAAGCAGCACTTCCTTGGAGGAGATGTTGTCAAGGTTGGAGGCGATGGCCTGGATGCTTCCTGCGATCGCATCTTCAGCAGGGACATAGCCGTATTTCTGCGATAATTTCATATTGTGGTTATTTAGTGTTTTCTGATCGGTGCCTGAAGCGGTTTGTCTTTCTGCGGGAGGATGTCGAGCACTTCTCCGGCCACCTTCTCCGCTTCGGGAGCAAGGGTGTCGGCCTGGGCGGCCAGGATGACGAGCAGGCTGTCCAGGCGCAGGCTGTCGAGCGCGGAAAGGCTTTCCAGCGCCTGCAGGCTGTCGCGGACCGCGAGGCTGTCACGCAGCGCGATGCTGTCCAGTTTCGGCCGTATGCTTTCCGCCGGTGCGAGGGTGTCGGTCACGCCCCAGAGGATGGAGCTGCACACCCAGCGGGCGGAATCGGTGCTGAAGTCGCGCCTCTCATAGCCCTTGATGGCCTCGTTGGCCTTCTTGATGCCATCCTCGAGATCCTTGAGCCTCAACAGTTCGTTGTGCTTGGCCTTGAGGATGTCGGAGGTCTCCTTCACTATCTTGGCGAACTTCTCCGGGTCGGTGATATATTTCTCTACGGTGGCGTTGTAGTCCTCGAAACTGTAGCCGAACTTCTCGAAGATGGGCTCGTAGAAGAAGGTGGTATCGGCCGTCCTGCGCGCTTCCGGATGGGTTTTGAGCCATTGGTCGGCAAGGAACATCTCCGCATAAATCCTGCTCATCGTGGAGCGCGGAATGATGCGGCCGCTGCGGGAACAAGCCAGGAGGCAGGACAGCAGCAGCACGGATGCGAGCGCGTATGAGAGGACCTTCTTCATCGCTCCTATCTGAGAACGGCGCCGAACTGAGTCTGGAAGGTCTTGAGCAGGCGGTCCATCACGCGTTCGGTATCCTGGTCGGTGAGGGTCTTGTCGTCGTCCCTGATCACGAAGCTGAGGGCGTACTGCTTCTTGCCCGCCGGGATCTTGTCGCCGCGGTAGACATCGAAGAGGCCGACGTTCCTGAGGAGCTTGCCGGCGGCCTTGAGGGCGGCAGCGCGAAGGTCGGCGTAGGTTACGCTCTCATCGAGCAGGAGCGCAAGGTCGCGGCGTACCTCGGGGAACTTCGGAAGCTCCTTGTAGGCCACCTTGTCGCGCTTGACGAGGGTGAACAGGGTCTGCCAGCAAATCTCCGCCACGAAGACGGGCTGCTTCACGCCGAAGCGCTTCGCAAGTGCGGGATTGACCTGTCCGAGGGTTGCGAGCACGGTGCCCTGTCCGGGAAGCTTGTACACCATTCCCTCGCTGAAAACGTCGGCGGGAGCGGCGTCAGTCCACATCTTGTAGAGGTCTGCGCCGTAGCGCCTGAGCAGGAGCTCCACATAGCCCTTCAGCTGGAAGTAGCTGCTCTTGCGGGCCTCCGCATTCCAGGTCTTGTCCGGGGTGCCGGAAAGCACGAGGCAGAAATTCTGGTGCTCCTCGTAACCTTCGAGGGTCTCCCCGCCCTTCTCCGGAAGCCTCTGATAGACGCTGCCGTACTCGAATGCCTTCACGTAGCCTATCTGGCGGTTGGCGTTGTATGCCACCACCTCCAGCGCACCCGGGATGAGGCTCTGGCGCATCACGTTGAGGTCCTGGCTGAGAGGATTCACGATGCGTACGCAGTGGTCGGCCGGGAAGGTCTTGAGCTTGTCGTAGTATTCTCCCTTGGTGAGGGAGTTGTTCATCATTTCCGTGAAGCCGTTGGCTGCAAGGAAGTTGGAGATGTTGTTCTTGATGGCCTCGGGATCCGGTGAAGGGGTGGCGTTGATGCTCATCTTCATGTGCCTGGGGATCGCGATGTTGTCGTAGCCGTAGATGCGGAGGATCTCCTCCACCACGTCGCACTCGCGGTAGACGTCCACCATATAGCTCGGGGCCGCGACGGTGGCGCCGCCCTCGTGCTTCTCGATGAAGTCGTAGCAGAGCCAGCCGAGGATGTTCTCTATGGTCTCGTGGCCTATCTTCTGGCCCACGAAGGCCTCTATGCGGTCGTAGTCCAGCTCTATGGTCTTGCGCTCGTACTGCACCGGGCAGACTTCCCTGATGCCGCCTTCCACCTCGCCGCCGGCGCATTCGAGCACCAGCAGGGCGGCACGCTTGAGGGCGTACAGGGGCATATAGGGATCGCATCCGCGCTCGTAGCGGAAGGATGCATCGGTCTGCAGGCCCTGGGTCTTGGAGGTCCTGCGTATGCTTGCGGGATCGAAGTAGGCGCTCTCTATGAAGAGGTTGACGGTGCCGTCGCTCACGCCGCTCTCCTCGCCTCCGAAGACGCCCGCGATGCACATCGGGCCGTCGGCGTTGGCTATGACCATGTCGCGTGCGCAGAGCTTGCGCTCCACTCCGTCGAGGGTCTTTATCATTTCACCCTCGGCCGCGCGGCGCACGATGACCTTGCCTCCGGTCACCTTGTCCGCATCGAAGGTATGCAGCGGCTGGCCGAGCTCGAAGAGGATGTAGTTGGAGATGTCGACGATATTGTTGATGGGGCGGCTGCCGATGGCGAGCAGCCTCTTCTGGAGCCACTCCGGCGACGGGCCGACCTTTATGTTCCTGACGGTAAGGCCGAGATAGCGGGGAGCGCCCTCCGAATCGAGCACTTCCACTCCGAGGCCTTCGCCCTTGCCCTCGGCGAAGTCGTCCACCTTGGGGAGGCTGCGCTCGCAGGGGATTCCCTTGAGCATGAGGTATGCGTAAAGGTCGCGGGCGACTCCCCAGTGGGAAGCCGCGTCCACGCGGTTGGCGGTGATCTCGTATTCAATCACGGACTCGGTGGCGAGATGGAGATAGTCCTTGGCAGGGGTTCCGACGACAGCGTCCTCCGGAAGGACCATGATGCCGTCGTGGCTGGTGCCTATGCCAAGCTCGTCTTCGGCGCAGATCATGCCCAGGCTCTCGACTCCGCGGATCTTGGATTTCTTGATCTTGAAGTCGCCCGGGAGGACGGTGCCGATCTGGGCGAAGAGGACCTTCTGGCCGGCCGCCACGTTGGGGGCGCCGCATACGACCTGGAGCAGTTCTCCGGTGCCGGCATCCACCTTGGTGACGTGCAGATGGTCGCTGTCCGGATGCGCCTCGCACTCCACGACCTTGGCGACCACGACTCCGGCGAGTCCGCCGGGGATCTCCTCGGTCTCCTCCACACCGTCCACCTCGATGCCGATGGCAGTCATCGCATCCGCGATCTGCTGCGCGCTGAGGTCACACTTCAAATAATCCTTGAGCCAATTGTAACTGAGCTTCATAATATGTTTCTACTTTAAATCTTCCGGTTTGAAAAGCGACGAGACGAATTCCGCCTTGTCGAAAACTTTGAGGTCGTCTATGCCCTCGCCCACCCCGATGAACTTCACGGGGATGTGGAACTGATCCGATACGCCGACCACCACGCCTCCCTTGGCCGTACCGTCCAGTTTGGTGACGGCGAGGCTGGTGATGTCGGTCGCACGCGCGAACTCCTTCGCCTGCGCGAATGCGTTCTGGCCGGTGCTGGCGTCGAGTATGAGCATCACCTCGTGCGGCCCGTCTTGAACGACCTTGCGGATGACATTGCGTATCTTGGTAAGTTCGTTCATCAGGTCTATGCGGTTGTGGAGGCGGCCGGCGGTGTCTATGAGCACAACGTCCGCCCCGCGGGCCACGGCTGCCTTGACGGAATCGTAGGCGACGCTGGCGGGATCGGAGCCCATCTGCTGCTTCACGATGTCCACTCCGGCACGCTCGGCCCAGATGGTGAGCTGGTCCACCGCGGCCGCGCGGAAGGTGTCCGCAGCGCCCACGATGACCTTCTTTCCCTGCTTGCGCAGAAGGTTGGCGAGTTTGCCTATGGTGGTGGTCTTGCCCACGCCGTTCACGCCGACGACGAGCACCACGTAGGGTTTCTTGCTGAAATCGAAAGGCTCGCCGCTCTCCGGTATGAGGTCGGAAATCTCGCCGCGCAGAAGGCCGACGAGTTCGTCGAAGGACATATACTTGTCTTTCTCCACGCGCTCCTCGAGGTTGTCGATCACCTTGAGCGTGGTATCCACGCCCATATCGGACTCCACGAGGGCTTCCTCGATCGCATCCAGGGTGTCGTCATCGACCCTGGACTTGCCTGCGATCGCCCTTCCTATCTTCTGAAAGAAACTCAAAGCCATATTATGCAAATATACAAAATATAGGCGAAAAAAGAGAGGTTCAGCCTTACGGTTGAACCTCTCTTTTATATCTTCGGTACAGATTACTTCTTCTCGGTGAAATAATCCTTTGCCTTCTCGGCCTCTACGAGGTGCTCGGTGAAGACATATGCACCGGTCTTAGGGGATTTGTCCATACGGATGCACTTGACCATGCTCTTGGCACCGGCCTTTGCTGCGAATGTTGCGACGGCTTTCTTTGCCATAATATAATCTCCTTAATTATTTGATTTCACGGTGAACGGTGACCTTCTTGAGGTAAGGGTTGTACTTCTTACGCTCGAGACGCTCGGGGGTGTTCTTCTTGTTCTTGGTAGTGATGTAACGGGACATTCCCGGTACGCCGCTGGCCTTCTGCTCGGTGCACTCGAGGATTACCTGCACCCTGTTTCCTTTTGTTTTCTTTGCCATAATACTAAAAATTAAACAAGGTTAACCAATCCTTTCTTCTGTGCTTCACGAAGAGTGGCCTCGAGGCCGTTCTTCTCGATGATCCTCATGCCCTTTGCGGACACCTTGAGGGTGATGAACCTCTGCTCTTCCTCGCTCCAGAACCTTTTGGTCTTGAGGTTGAGAGAGAAGTCGCGCTTGGTGCGCAGTTTGGAATGGGCAACGTTGTTGCCTTTCATTCTCTTCCTTCCGGTAATCTGACAAACTTTTGCCATAGTTGTATCTTTTTATCTTATTTTCAATGGATGGGGTGCAAATATCGGCTTTAATTTTCTGATTTCCAAATGGTAACCTAGACAAATTTGAGGAATCTGCGCCACCTGATACTGTTGGGGAACTTCTGTCCCTTATCCGTTGAGAGCCAAATGACTACAGGCCGTCCGACTATGTGGTCCGCGGGGACGAAACCCCAGTACCGGGAGTCGAGGGAATTGTGTCTGTTGTCTCCCATCATGAAGTAGTAGTCCTGCTTGAAGGTATAACTGCCTTCCTTGAGTGCTTCCGCGATGTCGGAGCCTTCGTAGCAGGAAATGATCCTTGAATAGAGCGGAAGATTCTCTTCCGTGAGCTCGACCGTGGCTCCCGCCTTGGGGATCCAGAGAGGTCCGAAGAAATCCCTGGTCCAGGAGTATATGGGAGAGAACGGGAAGATCTCGCGATAGTCCGCATTCTCGGTCTCGAGGTTCGGTTCCACCGAAACGACTCCTGCCATGCCCTTGATGCTTTCCAGCATCTCCGCGGTGAGCGGCATTGACGGATAACCCGGCAATTCGGCGCTGTAGTAGAGTTCGTTATGGTTGATACCGAGCTTCTTGAGGGTCCTGGCGTTCAGGCGCTGGCCGTTCGTGATGACCGTGTAGCCGAGCTGCACTCCGGGGTAGACCGTCTGCTGCTCGCCGTTCACCCAAACGAGGCCTTCCCTGACTTCCAGGGTGTCACCCGGCAGGGCGACGCACCTCTTGACATAATGGTCTTTCTTGTCCATGGGGCGGACCTTTATGGGGCCCATCCTGGCGACGTTTTCCTTTCCGTAGTACCTCACGAGAGCGTGATAGTCTTCCACCGGGGAAGCCACCAGCACCGTGTCGCCGTTCGGGAAGTTGAACACCACGCAGTCGCCGCGCCTTACCTCCCTGAATCCCGGAAGGCGGTGGTATTTCCACTGTACTGAAGTGGAATACGACTCCTTTCCGAAGATTACGTTATGGGTAAAAGGTATCGTCAGCGGCGTCTCGGGCATCCTGGCGCCATATGTCAATTTGCTCACGAAGAGATGGTCTCCGGTGTAGAGACTGCTCTCCATTGAAGACGAAGGAATCTTGAAGGCCTGGAACCAGAACGTATTGATCAGGGTCACGACCACGACCGCGAAAAGTATGGCGTCAACCCAGTCCAGGACCCAGTTGAGCACCTTGCTTTTGGTGCGGAAACGTTTCCTTCGGCTCACTTCGCCCTATTATTTTACAGAGTTGATGATAGCCTCGAATGCCTGCGGGTTGTTCATGGCGAGGTCGGCGAGAACCTTGCGGTTGAGGCCGATGTTCTGAGCGTTGAGCTTGCCCATGAACTGGGAGTAGGACATGCCGTACTGACGTGCAGCAGCGTTGATACGCTGGATCCAGAGGGCGCGGAAATTGCGCTTCTTGGCCCTGCGGTCACGATAAGCATAAGTGAGTCCCTTCTCGTAGGTGTTCTTTGCTACGGTCCAGACGTTCTTCCTTGAAAGGAAATTACCGCGGGTTCTCTTGAGAATCTTCTTGCGGCGAGCCCTTGAGGCTACGGAGTTTACTGATCTTGGCATAATTCAATACTTTTAGAGAACCAACATTTCATTCACCCTCTTCACGTCCGCTTTCTCGAGGATAGCGAAGTGATCGAGGTTCCTCTTACGTTTCTTGGTCTTCTTGGTGAGGATGTGGCTGTGGTAAGCATGCTTCCTCTTGATCTTGCCCGACCCGGTAAGCGCGAAGCGCTTTTTGGCACCGGAGATGGTTTTAAGCTTTGCCATTTCTAATGGATTTAATGAATATAAAAACGTTATTTACCGCATCACGCGGACTTATTTCTTTTTATTGGGCGTGAGCATCATCGTCATCCGCTTGCCCTCGAGGGTCGGCATGCTTTCCGCCTTGCCGTACTCTTCGAGTTCCACCGCGAACCGCAGAAGCTGCTTCTCGCCCTGTTCCTTGAACATGATGGAACGTCCCCTGAAGAATATCGAAGCCTTGACCTTGCTGCCTTCCTGCAGGAATCCCATCGCGTGCTTGAGCTTGAACTGGAAATCGTGCTCGTCGGTGTTGGGACCGAAACGGATCTCCTTGATCACGACCTTGGCCGCGTTGGACTTGATCTCCTTGGCCTTCTTCTTCTGCTGGTAGACGTACTTCTGGTAGTCCATCACCTTGCAGACGGGAGGATCGGCCTTGGCGCTGATCTCGACCAGGTCGAGTTCGAGTTCCTCGGCGATCCGGAGTGCCTTCGCAATGGGATAGATGCCCTGCTCGGGGATGTTGTCCCCGACAAGACGCACCTGCGGGGCGGTAATCGCCTCGTTGATGTTCAGGTCGAACTCATCCTTCTTCTGCTGAAGAGGATTGTTACTCTGTTTGCGACCGCCTGGTCTGTAGGTCGGCTTCGGTCTGTAAGGTCCTGCCATTAAGCCAATTCTTCAGCTACTGCTGACTTCAAATATTCTATGAACTGTTCCACAGTCATGCTGCCCTGGTCCACGCCCTCGCGTCGTACGGAGACGGTTCCCTCGGCAACTTCCTTCTCGCCGACGATAGCAAGTACCGGCACGCGGAGAAGGGATATTTCGCGGATTCTCTTACCGAGCGTCTCGTTACGTGAATCCACAGAGGCGCGAATATCGGAATTTTTCATCAATCCGCAAACTTTTTCTGCATAATCTGCGTATTTTTCGCTGACTGGCAGCACTTTAACCTGATCCGGGGAGAGCCAGAGCGGGAGGTGGCCGGCAGTATGCTCGAGCACGACGGCGGTGAATCTCTCAAGGGATCCGAACGGTGCGCGGTGGATCATCACCGGGCGCTTCTTGGTGCCGTCGGCGTCGATGTAGTCGAGGTCGAAGCGCTCGGGCAGGTTGTAGTCCACCTGGATGGTACCCAGCTGCCACTTGCGGCCGAGGGCGTCCTTGACCATGAAGTCGAGCTTCGGGCCGTAGAAGGCAGCCTCGCCGAGTTCCACGACGGTCTTGAGGCCCTTCTTGGCAGCGGCGTCGATGATGGCCTGCTCAGCCTTATGCCAGTTCTCGTCGGAACCGATGTACTTGGTCTTGTTCTCGGGGTCGCGGAGGGAGATCTGCGCCATGTAGTCCGTCATCTTGAGGGTGCGGAACACATAGAGGATCAGGTCGATGACCTTCTCGAACTCTTCCTGCAGCTGGTCGGCGCGGCAGAAGAGGTGCGCGTCGTCCTGGGTGAAGCCGCGGACCCTGGTGAGTCCGTGGAGCTCGCCGCTCTGCTCATAGCGGTAGACGGTGCCGAACTCCGCGAGGCGGAGGGGCAGGTCACGGTAGGAGCGGGGCGAACTGCGGTAGATCTCGCAGTGGTGGGGGCAGTTCATCGGCTTGAGCATGTACTCTTCGCCTTCCTGCGGGGTATGGATGGGCTGGAAGGAATCCTTGCCGTACTTGGCATAGTGGCCGGAAGTCACGTAGAGCTCCTTGCTGCCGATATGCGGGGTCACGACGGGAAGGTATCCGAGTTCCTGCTGCTTCTTGCGGAGGAAGTTCTCGAGGGTATAGCGCATCTGGGAACCGCGGGGCAGCCACAGCGGAAGGCCGAGGCCAACGCGGCTGCTGAAGGTGAAGAGCTCCATCTCCTTGCCGAGCTTGCGGTGGTCGCGCTTCTTGGCCTCCTCCAGGAGGGTGAGGTACTCGTCGAGCATGCTCTTCTTGGGGAAGGTCACGCCGTAGATGCGGGTGAGCTGCTGGCGGGTCTGGTCGCCCTTCCAGTATGCACCGGCGATGGCTGTGAGCTTGACCGCCTTGATGTCGTCCACGTGCTTTAAGTGGGGACCGCGGCACAGGTCGGTGAAGTTTCCGTTGGTGTAGAAACTGATGGTGCCGTCCTCGAGCGCGTCAATGAGCTCGCACTTGTAGGGGTCGCCCTTCTCGGTGAAATATTTCATCGCATCGGCCTTGGAAACCTCCTTGCGTTCGAAGGTCTCCTTGGTGCGTGCGAGTTCTATCATCTTGTCTTCGACCTTCTTGAGGTCGGCTTCGCTGATCTGCCGGTCTCCCAGGTCTACGTCATAGTAGAATCCCGTCTCCACGGCAGGACCTACGCCGAACTTCACGCCGGGATAGAGCGCCTCGAGCGCTTCTGCCATAAGGTGGGCTGATGAGTGCCAGAATATATGCTTGGCCTCGTCGTCGTCCCAGGGACGGATGCTACCGTCGGTAAATGCTAATGTCAACATACACAGTTTGATTAATCAAGAACACAAAGATATGAATAATTTTCTATCTTTGTATCTGTTATGACAGACAAGAAAACAAGCTGGGAGGCTGCCGGCAGGGCCGGACTCGTGCTGGGCGGCATCTGCATCGCCTATGTCCTCCTCGGACTCCTCTTCACCAAGATGGCCGGAAGCGGAACCGCCGGGATAATTGTCGGGAACATCCTTTCAATGCTGGTCTGGGCCGCGAAACTGGTGGCCTGCATCTGGCTGATGAAAGTTTTCATGGTGAAGTTCTCGAAAGCCAATCCCGAAGCCGACAACTCCGACACCTACAGGTTCGGCGTGAAGACGGCTTTCCTCAGCGCCCTCGTCTATTCGGCGTTCTACCTCCTCTACGTCCTCTTCATCAATCCGGACATCTTCGAAGAGTCGGTCGCCATGCTCGCCGACAATCCGATGTTCACCTCCGACATGATGGACCAGGTGGAGTCGATGATCCCCAAGATGCCTGCCATTTCATTCTTCAGCAACCTTATCTACTGCACCCTCTTCGGCGTGATAGTTTCAGCCATCTTTGCCAGGAACATCCCTTCCCGCAACCCTTTCGCGGACACGGACAGCGCTGACGAGCAGGAGTAGTAACAAATTGATACAATGGACATTTCTGTAATCATACCTCTTTTCAACGAGCGCGAATCCCTTCCCGAACTCAACGCCTGGATCAGGCGCGTTATGGAGGCGAACGGATTCAGCCATGAAGTGATAATGGTGGATGACGGCAGCGACGACGGTTCGTGGGACTGCATCACCGAACTCTCCAAGACCGACCCCGCCGTGCACGGCATCCAGTTCCGCCGCAACTACGGCAAGTCCGCCGCGCTCTACTGCGGATTCGAGAAGGCCCAGGGCGACGTGGTCATCACCATGGACGCCGACCTCCAGGACTCCCCCGACGAGATTCCGGAACTCTACAAGATGATCAAGGAGGACGGCTACGACGTCGTGAGCGGCTGGAAGCAGCACCGCAAGGACAACAAGCTTACCAAGAACCTCCCTTCCAAGCTCTACAATTGGACCGCCCGCAAGGTCACCGGCATCAAGCTGCACGACATGAACTGCGGTCTGAAGGCCTACAAGAAAGAGGTGGTGAAGAGCATCGAGGTCTATGGCGAAATGCACCGATACATCCCCTATCTCGCGAAGAACGCCGGCTACACCAGGATCGGTGAGAAGCCCGTCCATCACGAGAAGCGTAAATACGGCAAGAGCAAATTCGGCATCGAGAGGTTCATCAACGGATTCCTCGACCTGGGCAGCCTCTGGTTCCTGAGCTCGTTCGGCAAGAAGCCCATGCATTTCTTCGGCTACAGCGGCCTGCTGATGTTCTTCATCGGTTTCGTGATGGTCGTCTGGATCATCGTCGCCAAACTGGTGCATCAGGCCCAGGGCCTCTATTTCAGGCCGGTAACCGATCAGCCCCTGTTCTACCTTGCCTTGCTCGCGGTCGTCATCGGTGTCATCCTGTTCCTTGCAGGTTTCATAGGCGAGATGATAGCGCGGAGCTCGGGCGAGCGCAACAAATACAACATCAAGGCAGAGTTTTAGGGCTCTGCTTTTTTTATGATAAAGCTGGAGAATGCGATAGCGCGCAATCCCGAGATAGCGCTGGACGGTCCGGTGGACCTCGTCATCCCCGACGGCGAAACCGTGGCCATAGTCGGGCCGAACGGCGCCGGCAAGAGCCTGCTGGCCGGATACATCACCGGCCGCACCGCCCTCAGGAGCGGCAGCGTGAACCGCGGTCCGGGCATACGCCTCATCTCGTTCCGGGATGTCAGCGGCGCGGCGGACTCCGGCTATTATCTGCAGCAGCGCTGGAACAGCACCGAGTACGACCTCGTCCCGCTGGTGAAGGAGTCGCTCGGCAACTGGCGCGCGTCTGCATTCCAGGAGAAGGTTTTCGCCGTCTTCAACATCGCCGAACAGCTGGAAAAGCCCCTTGTGCTGCTTTCCAGCGGGGAATTGCGCAAGTTCCAGATCGCCCGCGTACTGCGCCCCGCACCCTGATTGTGGACAATCCCTTCATCGGCCTGGACAAGGAGATGAGGGAGAAGTTGACGGAGCTTTTCCGCGAGCTCGCAGCGATGCCTGAGTTGCAGCTGATCGTGGTGCTTCCGGAGAGCGGAAGCGTACCGGATTTCGTGACCAGTGTCGTGGAGGTCCGGGACAGGAAGGTGGTCGGGATCACGGGGCGGAAAGAGTATCTGCAGAGCTATGCCGCGGCGAGGGTCTATGATTACAGTCCGCTGGATCGTAAGCTATTAAGTTTACCCGACGACGGCGGCTGTCTGCCCGGCGAGGAGGTTGTGAGGCTGAACAAGGTGAGCATCCGCTACGGTTCGCGCACGATCCTGAAGAATCTGGACTGGACGGTCCTGCGGGGCGAAAGATGGGCACTCACGGGCGCCAACGGCTCGGGGAAATCGACCCTTCTGAGCCTCGTCTGCGCGGACAACCCGCAGTCCTATGCCTGCGACATCCGCCTGTTCGGCCACAAAAGGGGCAGCGGAGAGACCATC
>CADAFW010000022.1 GCA_902787295.1 uncultured Bacteroidia bacterium | reverse complement strand
GCGGCGGCGTTCCTGCTCTTCTTCATCTGCGGCGGCATAGGCGTGCTCTGCTCGCTGTCCTTCGGTCCCCTGGCGGGATTCACCGTCTTCGGCAAGAACCTTTTCGATCTCTTCGACTGGTTCGCATCCAACATCCTGCTGCTCCTGATGGCGCTGCTTTCCGTCATCTTCGTGGGCTTCGTGATGAAGAAGGAGGACGTGCGCGACGAATTCACCAACGGCGGCACCCTCGTGCGCAGTTCCAAGGTGTTCGGCATCTTCTATTTCCTGATCAAGTGGGTCGCCCCGGTGGCCCTGGTGCTCATATTCATCTCCAATTTCATTCTTTAGTATGGCGCGGGAGAACTTCGGGAGCCGTACCACGGCCATAATGGCGATGGCGGGATCGGCCATCGGCCTGGGCAACATCTGGCGATTCCCCTATATGGTGGGCCAGAACGGCGGCGCCGCATTCATCCTGGTCTATATCGTTTCGGCCATACTGCTCTGCATTCCCATCTTCCTGTCGGAGTCCATCATAGGCAAGCGCACGCAGCTCAGCACCTTCGGGGCGATGGAGAAGCTCGCTCCCGGTTCGGGATGGAAATGGATGGGCTTCCTGACGGTTTTCACCCCTCTCATCATCCTGTCCTATTATAGCGTCGTGGGCGGCTGGTCCATCGAGTATTTCATCAAGTCGCTGGGCTTCGCGTTCTCCGATCCCGCTGTCAGCAGGACGGAGCATTCCGCCATCTTCGGCGGCTTCATCACCTCTACCTGGAAGCCGCTTCTCTGGCACACCGTGTTCATGCTGCTCAACGCCCTGCTGGTGGTGTTCGGCGTGCAGAAGGGCATAGAGAAATTCACCAAGGTCACCACTCCTGTGCTGTTCGTGCTGATGGTGGTCATAATGATCTATTCGCTTTCACTTCCCGGAGCACGGGCGGGCGTGGACTATCTGCTGAAGCCCGATTTCAGCAAGCTCACCGGCAGCGCGATGCTCTCGGCGATGGGGCAGGCGTTCTTCTCCCTGTCTCTGGGCGTAGGATGCATCCTGACCTATGCGTCGTATCTCAAGAAGGATGAGAACGTTCTCTCCACCGGCCTTTTCACCGCCGGATTCGACCTTTTCTTCGCGCTCATCGCGGGCTTTGCGATAATGCCGGCCGTGTTCGCCGCCGGAATCGAGCCCGGAGCGGGACCGGGGCTCATCTTCGAGACGCTTCCCTACATCTTCTCGTCCATGGGACAGAGCGCCCCGGTGGTGAGCGGCATCGTGGCGATAGTCTTTTTCATAACCATCCTTTTCGCTGCGCTCACATCGTCCATATCTATGCTTGAGACGGGCGTGGCGTATCTCGTGGACGAGCGGAAGATGGGTCGCGTCAAGGCGACCGTTATACTGTTCGCCGGATGCTGGCTGCTCGGAGTGCTGTGCTCGCTTTCGTTCGGGCCGCTGCGCGACGTGCAGCTGCCGGGAGGCACCATCTTTGACTTCTGCGACAAACTCACGTCCAACTTCCTGATGACCTTCGGCAGTCTGCTCTTCGTGCTGTTCGTCGGCTGGAAGATGAAAAAGGCGGACGTGCGCGACGAGTTCACGAACGGAGGAAGCCTGAAGGCGAACTCCAGGCTTTTCGGTTTCTTCTATTTCCTTGTGCGCTGGGTGGCGCCGATTGCGATCATCGTGATCTTCGCTTCAAATCTGTTCCTGTAGGGGGGGGGCTATTCGTACTGCTTGATACGGAAATTCCCGGCACCACAGACGGGGAAGACCCCCGCGCCCCAGGGCTCGTGCCACAAGACCGAGCCGCGGAAGCGGTTCTCGGGGTCATAGACGCCATACACCAGTTTTGAGATTTCCGGCGGGGCCGGCACTGTCTGGCCGCCCTCGAAATTCAGGAATCCGACGGTCAGGTTCACCACGTCCGGATTGTTTCCGAACAGTTTTCCCCGGGTCGTGGACAGGATGATGCGGTTGTGCTGTGCCACGATGTGCCCTATCGTGGACAGATGGGTCGCATCGTGGAAAACAATAGCCTCCTCGCAGTTGTGGACGTAGAGATAGTCCGCATAGACGTGTTCGCCGAAGACGAAGCCGTAGCGGAAGCCCTGGACCGCGACATTGCGCAGTATCTGGTCGTCGTTCTGGTTGCCGGAAGTGTGCAGGCCGACGGTATGGCAGGGATTGTGCTGCAGCGATTTGCCCAGTTCGGTATCCCCCACCTGCTCGTCCAGGCAGAACTGCGAATTCTCTATGATGACCCTGGACACGTTCTTCAGGAAGGCCGCGGAAGTGGTGGGATACATCTTGGCCGTATCCAGATGCACCTTGATTTCCAGATTGTTCATCGCGAACAGGCTCCTGGAGAAACGCCCGTCGCATCCGTCCCCCTCAGGGGCTGCCAGCACGGCCCAGGGCCTCTCCAGCGAATCGGTCACCTCCGGCGCATCCCAGGTGGAGTGCAGGTAGGTGTTGGACCTGCCCGTTCCCCCGAACTTCGTGGGAGAGAAGTTCTGCTTGACGCTCTCCGGCGGCCGAACCTGGTAGGAATAAAGGAGCTGGCAGGGCATCTCGCCCTCGAACTGGATGGTGGACCCTCCGGGAGGAAGTATCAGCTGGGCGCGGACCAGCCTCCCGTTGGGTGCATACTCCTTGGCCGGGGCGGCGATAAGGTAGCCCTCCCTGGTGTAGGGGAAGAACAGTTTTCCGCCTCCGCGGGCGTCCAGGTAATCTATGGCGCGCTGGATCGCTTCCGTGTCGTCCGTCACGCCGTCGCCCTTGGCGCCGAAAAGCGTCACGCTGAGCCGGCCCTCCCGGGCGGCCTCTTCAATCTTCTTTTCCGTGGAATTGCACGACGCCAGCGCCAGAAGGCAGGCAAGGGCAAGAAGGTAATGCTTCATACAGCCGTTACATGAATTTCATGTTCATCTTGAATCCGGCATAGACTTTCCTGCCGGTGACGGGACCCCAGAGGCAGCTGGCGTCGAAGTCCCGGCTGAACGGGTGCTTGCCGTTTATGAGGAATTCAGGCTGGGTGTAGCCGGTGAGGTTGTCGCCGGCGATGAAGAATTCGTAGCCCTTGAATTTCTTGGTGATCCTGGCCGAGAGGAGGGCATACACCGGGGTGCGGCCGCCGTCGTAGATGCCTTTTCCGTTCATGAAATCCCATACCCTGCAGGGGCCTTTGACGTCCGTTCCGACCTCGAAGACCCATTTCCCCTTTCCGGGGGCATAATTGAGGTCCAGGCGGCCGCTCCAGCGCGGTACGAGCGGTTTTTCCAGCAGCCCGCGGCCTTCGAAGGTCTGGCGGGCGTCGGTATAGGTTCCGAGCAGGTCCAACTTCATTCCGCGGAGGGGTTCCGAATGCAGGCCGAGTTTTACGTCGTTCACGAATGAGCGTCCGTTTTCCATCTCCGAAAGCAGCACGAAGGCGATGCGTCCGAGCGTGCGGTCATAGTCGAGATAAACCTGTTCGATATAGCTCCTGCGGTGCAGGTCCAGGGTGAGGTAATTGGACCCGGAACCGCCCAGGTTCAGTTTCGCTCCGGCTCCGTAGGACCAGGCGTCTTCCACGGGATGGGTCAGGATGTCGATGCCGTCGATCGCCTTTCCGGTGGCCAGGGCGCCCATGTGCTCGAGCAGGGTGAAGGTGTAGCGGTAGTCCCTGCCCGCCTCGGCGCGGACGGAAACTGCGCCCGGGGTCCATGCGGCCTTGAAAACGGGGGCCCACTTGAAGCCGCCCCTGTTGAACCAGTCGGCCCTGGCGCCGGCGGTGATGTCCAGCGCACCGCTGCTGTAGCTCCAGTCGGCGAAAGCGCCCAGGTCGTTGAGCATCGAGCGTATGGAGGAATAGGTGTCGCAGTAGGCTTCGTCTATGTCGTCCAGCCTGTCCAGCACGCCGAAACGCAGTCCGGTGCCGTCCTGGCGGCCGAAAGTTGCCTTGGCGAGGGCGGAGCTCCAGCCGGTGTCGTAGATCCTGCAGGTCGGGTCCGGACCCGCGGTGGCGTGGTGGCCGTAGTAGATGTTGACGAGTTGCGGGAGGAGGTTCTCGTTGCCGAAGGTGCTGTTCATCCACTGGTAGGAATAGTCCGCGGAGACGTTGAGTTCGTACCGCTCGAAGGGAACGTTCACTTCCACGAATCCGTCGCCTGACCTATTGACGAGGCAGGCCTGCCACGCACCGTCCTTGGCATAGCCGCGGACCTTGTCGCGGGCGAAGATCACCGGCAGCACGTCATCGGCGCCGAGCTGGCCGCCCAGGCGGTTGTCCAGCATTCCGCGCACGCCGAAGAGGATGGTGGCCCCGGCGGGAAGGTCCACCTGCCAGTTGGAACCGAGCGTGACGCCGAGGTGCTTGGGCTCGTCCATATAGCCGTCCCCGTTGAGGTCCAGTTGCGTCAGGAAGCCGTCGGCGTGGCCGAAAACCGTGAACGCCACGGCGCTCTCCTTGTCCGGGGAAAATACGCCCAGGGCATCCCCGGCGAGCCGGGTGTCGTTGCGGAAGCTGGCTCCGAGGCTGGACAGCGGCACGTCCACAGGCTTGACGTGCGGCATATAGAGATGCACGGGACGCAGCCCGGTGGTGGCGTCGGAGACTATCAGCGTGTCTCCCTGTGCCAGGGCGCGAGTGCCGGAACAGAGGATCAGCAGGACGCAAAGGGTGGCGAGTTTGGTTTTCATAGCAATCAAAGATAGCAAGTTTTTCGGTTTATTGTTATCTTTGCTTGTTATGGCTAAAAGCAGCGAAGACACTCCCTTGCTGAAACAGTATTTCAGCATCAAGGCGCAGCATCCGGAAGCGGTGCTGCTATACCGCGTGGGAGACTTCTACGAGACCTACTCGGACGATGCCGTCCTCGTGAGCAAGGTCCTCGGAATCGTGCTTACGCGCCGTTCCAACGGCGAAAAGGGCGACACCCAGATGGCCGGCTTCCCGCATCACGCCATAGACAACTACCTCCATAAACTGGTGTCCGCCGGCTACAAGGTCGCCATCTGCGACCAGCTGGAAGATCCCGCGCTCGTGAAGAACAAGCTCGTCAAGCGCGGCATCACCGAGATCCTCACCCCCGGCGTGGCCTTCGGCGACGCCATGCTCAACCAGAAGGAGCACAACTACCTCGCCGGCCTCACCTTCGAGGACAACGAGTGCGGCGCGGCTTTCCTGGACGTCAGCACCGGCACCTTCCAGGTGACGCAGGGCTCGGTGGACTATGTCGGCACCCTTCTGGCATCGCTCCAGCCCAAGGAACTCGTGGTCCAGCGCGACGTCGTGCGCCAGGTAAGGGAGCGCTTCGGGGACTTCTACGTAACTTCGCTCGACGAATGGGCCTTCGTGCCCGATGCGGCCGCGGAAAAGCTCCGGGGGCAGCTCGGGGTGAAGTCGCTGAAAGGCTTCGCCATAGACGCATATCCGCTCGCGGTGCGTTCCGCCGGGGCGCTCATTTTCTACCTCGAGCAGACGCAGCACGTCGGCCTGAAGAACATCTGCAGCATCTCCCGCATAGACGAGGCCAAGTTCGTGTGGATGGACAAGTTCACCTTCCGCAACCTGGAGATCTTCCAGAGCAATGCCGGCAAGGACGGGGTGAGCCTCGTGGACACGATAGACCGCTGCTGCAGCCCGATGGGAGCGCGCCTGCTCCGCCAGTGGCTCGCGATGCCGGTGGTGGACATCCGGGAACTCGAGTCCCGCTACGACGTGGTCCAGTTCTTCTTCGACAACGAGGAGGCTCTCGCCGAACTCCAGCGCCTCATCGGCGACATCGGTGACCTCGAACGCATAATCTCCCGCGCCGCCACCGGCAAGATCCTGCCGAGGGAGGTGATGCAGCTCATACGCAGCCTCTCAAGCATGGAACCGGTGCGCAATCTCTGCTCCGGAACCGGCATCCAGGCGCTCGACAAGCTCATCGGCGGCATGAAGGCCTGCACCGCGCTGCTGGACCGCCTTTCGTCCACGATGTCCGATTCCCCGGCCGCCGCGCTGGGCAAGGGCGACATCATAGCCTCCGGGGTGGATGCCGAACTGGACGAGCTCCGGGCCATATCCCACGGCGGCAGGCAGTACCTGCTGGAGATGCAGCAGAGGGAGAGCGAGCGCACCGGCATCCCGTCCCTCAAGATAGGCTACAACAACGTCTTCGGCTACTACATCGAGGTGCGCAACACCTTCAAGGCCAACGTACCTCCGGAGTGGGTGCGCAAGCAGACCCTAGTGTCCGCCGAGCGCTACATTACCGAGGAACTCAAGGAATACGAGCAGAAGATCCTCAGCGCGGAGGGCACCATCTACGAGATCGAATCCCGCATCTACGGCGAGCTCGTGGCCGCTATCCAGCGCAATATACGCGACATCCAGGACGACTGCCGCATCATCTCGCGGCTGGATGTCCTGCAGGGATTCGCACAGCAGGCCATAGACCGCAACTACTGCCGTCCGGTGATGGACAAGGGCACTGCGCTCGAGATCAAGGCGGGCCGCCATCCTGTCATAGAGACCCTGATGGCCCCGGGCGAGGAATACGTGCCCAACGACATCCGCCTGGACAGCACCTCCGACCAGATAATGATCCTGACGGGTCCGAACATGGCCGGAAAGTCGGCGCTCCTGAGGCAGACCGCGCTCATCGTGCTGATGGCGCAGATCGGCTCTTTCGTGCCCGCCCGGGAAGCCCGAATAGGCTGGTTCGACAAGATATTCACCCGCGTCGGCGCCACCGACAACATCTCCCGCGGCGAGTCCACCTTCATGGTGGAGATGCTGGAGACGTCCATGATCATGCACAACCTCTCCCAGCGCTCGCTGGTCCTGCTGGACGAGATAGGCCGCGGCACCTCCACCTACGACGGAATGTCCATCGCGAGGGCGCTGGTGGAATATATTCATAAATACGGCAAGGGCGCCAAGACCCTTTTCGCGACGCACTATCACGAGCTCAACGACCTGGAGGAAAAGTTCCCCCGCGTGAAGAACTGGCACATCGCCGTGAAGGAGCAGGGAAAGGACGTGATCTTCCTGCGCAAGCTGGAGCCGGGCGGGGTGGCGCACAGCTTCGGCATCCACGTGGCCCGGCTGGCCGGAATGCCGCGCGAGGTCATAGAGTCGGCGGAGAAGACGCTGCGCGAGCTGGAGCGGCGCGAGAAGAACGCGGACGCCCTCAGCAGGGACGCTGCCGAGGACGGTTCCGTGCAGCTTTCCTTCTTCCAGCTGGACGACCCGACGCTGTCTTCCATCAAGGAGAAGCTCGAGTCCGCAGATATCAACAACATGACCCCGCTCCAGGCTTTCGACCTGCTGCGGGCGATGAAGGCTGAACTCGGATTATAAACGGAAACAATTGAAAATCAAGCATAAATGAATACGGATAACATCAAGATCGCCGTCATAGGACTCGGGTATGTGGGCCTGCCGCTGGCAAGGCTGTTCTCCACCAGGTTCCCCACGGTGGGATTCGACCTGAACCCGGACAGGGTGGCCGCCCTCAATGCCGGGCACGACTCCACCCTGGAGGTGTCGGACGAGCTTCTGCAGAAGGCCCTCGCCGGCGGATTCAGGTGCAGCTGCAAGCTGGAGGACATCAGGGACGCCAATTTCTACGTGGTGGCCGTCCCGACCCCGGTGGACAGGAACAACCATCCCGACCTCGCGCCGCTCATCGGGGCCAGCGAGACCGTGGGAAAGGTGATTTCCAAGGGCGACGTGGTGGTGTATGAATCCACCGTCTATCCCGGCGTCACCGAGGAGGAGTGCCTCCCGGTGGTGGAGAAGGTCTCCGGACTCGTGTTCAACAAGGATTTCTTCGCTGGCTATTCCCCCGAGAGGATCAACCCTGGCGACAAGGAGCACACCGTGGAGAAGATCCGCAAGGTCACTTCCGGCTCCACCCCCGAGATCGCCGACCTCGTGGACGCGGTCTATAACGCGGTGCTCGTGAACGGAACCCACAAGGCTCCGTCCATCAAGGTCGCCGAGGCCTCCAAGATCATCGAGAATTCCCAGAGGGACGTGAACATAGCCTTCATGAACGAGCTCGCCAAGATATTCAACGCCATGGGCATAGACACGGGCGACGTGATAGAGGCGGCGTCCTCCAAGTGGAATTTCATCAAGCTCAAGCCGGGCCTGGTGGGCGGCCACTGCATCAGCGTGGACCCGTACTACCTCATCCAGAAGGCGCAGGTCTATGGCGTGCTCCCGCGCGTGATGTCCGCCGCAAGGCGCCTGAACGACGGAATGGGCGCGTACGTGGCCGAGCGGGTGATACATTTCATGAACAAGAAAGGCATCCTGGTGAAGGATTCCAGGATACTCATCCTCGGAATGACCTTCAAGGAGAACTGCCCCGACATCAGGAACACCAAGGTGGTGGACATCTACCACACCCTGCAGGAATACACCGGCAACATCACGGTGTTCGACCCGTGGCCGGACGCCGCCGTGGTGAAGAAGGCCTACGGCATAGACCTCGTCTCCGGCGACCCCAAGGCCCTGGAAGGCCGTTTCGATGCTGTCATACTCGCAGTGTCCCATTCCTGCTTCAAGGAACTCGACGTCCGCGGCCTGCTTGCCGACAGGGAGAAGGGCGTGGTGTTCGACGTGAAGGGCGTGCTGGACAGGGACAGCGTGGACGGCAGGCTGTAAAGGAAAGGCCGGATGAAAAGGGTTCTCATAATCACGTACTACTGGCCACCGACCGGCGGATCGGGGGTCCAGAGATGGGTAAAGTTCGCCAAGTACCTGCCCTCCGAGGGCTGGCAGCCGGTGATCTATACCCCCGCCAACCCCGAGATGAACAGCGTGGATGAATCCCTGCTGAAGGACATCCCCGCCGAGGCCGAAATCGTGAAGCGGCGCATCCTGGAGCCGTACGGCATCTACCGTGCGCTGATGGGCAAGGGCGGCGGCACCGACGTCAAGAAACTCGCCGACAACCCCATCAACGGGCAGAAAAAGTCCCTGAAAAGCAGGATTTCGCTGTTCATCAGGGCCAACCTCTTCATTCCCGACCCGCGCGTTTCGTGGGTGGGGCCGTCGGTCCGGTTCCTTAAGAAATACCTGCGCGAGCATCCGGTGGACGCCATCGTGACCACCGGCCCGCCACAGTCCATGCACCTGATAGGGATGAAGCTCTCGAAGGCCACCGGACTGCCCTGGCTGGCCGATTTCCGCGATCCCTGGACCAGGATTTACTGGTTCAAGCACCTTGGCCTTTCGCCCCGCGCGGAGAAGAAGCATCACAGGCTGGAGAAGGCCGTGTTCGACAGCGCCACGAGGATGATTTCCGTGTCCCCGTTCGTCCGCCGGGAGATGCAGGAGATGACCTCCACGAAGGTGGAACTCATCACCAACGGCTTCGACGAGGATGACTACGCCCGCAGCGTGGAGAAGGACGGGTTCTTCAACGTGACCCATACCGGCCTGCTCACCGCGGACGGCAATCCGGAGGCCCTCTGGGCGGCTCTCGGAGACAAGTGCAAGGCCGATCCGGAATTCGCCAAGGCGTTGAGGATCAGGCTCGCGGGCAAGACCGACGGAGCCGTGCTGGAGTCCATCAAGGCCTGCGGTCTCGCCGCCAACCTGCACGATGCCGGCTACCAGCCGCACGACGTGGCGGTGCAGGAGCAGCTGGGCGCTTCCGTGCTCATCCTGCCCATCAGGCGGGAGCCGGAATCCAGGTCCATACTGCCGGGAAAACTTTTCGAATACCTTGCCGCCAGGAAGCCCGTGCTGGGGATCGACGATCCCACCGGGGCCACCGCCGAGGTGCTCCGCGAGACCGGGGCGGGAGTCGTGGCGGACTGGGATGACAAGGAGGGCGCCGCGGCGTTCCTGGACGGCTGCTGGGAGCGGTTCCGGCAGGGCGTCCCGGTCGGAGGCGGTGCTGGAATCGACAGATATTCAAGGCGTTATCTTACCGGCAAGCTGGCCGGTCTGCTCGCCGAAGTGACAGAAAAACAAAACTGAGATGATGAATAAAGAATTGCTGAAACGCGCCGGCCTCATCGCCGGCATAGTGCTGGTCTTCCTGGCATTGTCCTATGCCTTCGTTCCCGAGGTCCTCACCGGGAAGGTCCTGAACCAGTCCGATATCTCCATGTGGAGCGGAATGGCCCAGGAGTCCGCCGCCTGGAACGCGGAACATCCCGACGACAAGACCGCCTGGACGGAATCGATGTTCGGAGGCATGCCGAACATCACCATAGTGGAGCATAACGACGGGGACTGGACCCACGGGCTCTACCGCCTCCTGCTCACTGGAAAACGCCCTGCGACCTATTTCTTCATCTCCATGCTCGGAGCTTTCCTGCTGCTCCTGGCCTTCGGCGTGCATCCGCTGCTTGCCGCCGGAGCCGCCATCGCCGTGACCTTCTGCTCGTACAACATGCAGATACTCCAGGTCGGCCACAACACGAAGATGCTGGCCATCGCATTCTTCCCCTGGGTGCTCGCGGCGCTGGTTTTCACCTACCGCTCCGCCCTGCGCCGGAAGAAATGGCTGCCGCTCACCCTGCTCGGATCAGCCCTCTTCGGGCTCGCCCTCAGCATGCAGGTCAAGGCCAACCATCCGCAGATATCCTACTACCTGGCCACCGTCATAGTGATCTATGTGATCGTGCTCATAGTCGGTATCCTCAAGGACAAGGAGAACAGGAGTGAGGGCCTGAAGCGTTTCTTCATCTCTTCCGCCCTGCTGCTCGTGCTCGGCATCTGCGGAATGGCCACCAACGCCACCAAGCTCCTGCCTACCATCGAGTACACCCCTTATTCCATGCGAGGCGGCACCACGGCGTCGCAGGAAGGCGACAAGAATGCCAGGAAGGGCCTGGACATCGATTTCGCCACCGCCTGGTCCTACGGCTGGGAGGAACTTCCCAACCTGATTATCCCGAACTACAACGGCGGCGCATCATCCGCCCCGGTGAACATCAAGCAGTCCGAGACCTACAAGCTCCTCAAGCGTGCCGGCCAGAAGGATGCGGCCAGGATCTGCGAGGCCTTGCCGATGTACTGGGGCCCCCAGCCTTTCACCGCAGGCCCTATGTATATGGGTGCGATCACCGTTTTCCTCTTCGTGCTGGGCCTCTGCTACTACAAGGGCAGGGACAAATGGTGGCTCGTCGCGGCTTCCATCCTGGCCATACTGTTCGCGCTCGGAAGCCACTTCATGATATTCACGAAGCTCTGCTTCAAGATACTTCCGCTCTACAATAAGTTCAGGACCGTATCCATGGCGCTGGTGGTGCTCCAAGTGACCCTGCCGGTGCTCGGCTTCCTGATGCTCGACAGCATAGTCAAGAGCTCGGCGGATCCCAAACTGCTTCGCAAGCAGATACTTACGGCCGGAGCCATCACGGCTGGCGCCTGCCTTGTGCTCGCCCTCGCCCAGGCCGCCCTCGGCACCTTCACCGCCGACGCCGACGCAAATCAGCAGGAAGTCCTCGTGGATGCGTTCATCGCGGACCGCAGGCATCTTCTCTGGGTGGACATGTCCCGCTCCGTCCTCTTCATCCTGGCCGCCGCGCTCGTGCTCGTCTGGGGCGTGACGCCGCCCAAGGATGCGAAGAAGACCTTCAGCACCAACAAGGACATCGCAAGCGCCCGAAGGCTCACCGCCTCGCTTATCGTCTGCCTGCTCATCGTGGCGGACCTCTTCACTGTGGGCAAGCGCTACCTGAACGACAGCCATTTCGTGACCGCGCGCAGCTTCTCCGCCCAGACCGCCCAGCGCCCCGTGGACAAGGCAATCCTCAGGGATACGACCCTGTCCTACCGTGTGCTGGACCTCACCGGCAGCCCGTTCAACAACTCCATGCCCAGCTACTGGCACAAGAGCATAGGCGGCTATTCTCCCGCCAAGCTCCAGCGCTACCAGGAATTCCTGGAGAACACCCTGTCCGGAGAACTTGGCCAGATAGGCAGCAGTGCGAAGGGAAAGAGTACGGTCGCCGAGGTGGAGGCCGCCCTGCCATATCTGCCGGGCCTTGCGTCTATGAACACCAAGTACATCATCTTGGGCGACACCCAGACGCTGATCTATCCGTACGCCCGCGGCAACGCCTGGTTCAACGACAGGCACAAGGGCTTCGCGAATCTTGTGTCCTATGCCCCCAACTGCCTGAAGTACGAATACGTTTCACTCGAGGATGCCACGCTCATTTTCAGCGAGGTGTACTATCCGGTGGGCTGGAAGCTCGTACTGGACGGCAAGGAGGAAATCCCCATCCGGGTCTATGAAGGCGACGAGGCCACGCCGGGCGCGCTCCTGCGCTGCGCCGACGTCCCGGAGGGCAGGCACAGCCTCGAGATGAGGTTCGACCCGCCGTCCTACAGGAAGGGTGCGGCCATCTCCAGGGCCACTTCGATAATCCTTATCCTCGTGGTCCTCGGCTCCATTGCCGGCGCAGTCGTCACCGGCAGGAAGAAAGAGGAGGAATAGTCCGGCGCCGTCCGGATCAGCCCAGTTTGTGGGCCAGCTTACCGGCGAGTTCGACGAATGCCAGTCCGTCCGGACGGCTTCCGAGAGCCGCCGGTTCGCCGTTGTCCCCGGATTCGCGTATGCTCTGCACCAGCGGAATCTGCCCGAGCAGTTCTATGTCCAGCTGTGCCGCCATACCGGCTCCGCCGTCGCGTCCGAAGATGTAGTATTTCTCTTCCGGATGCTCTTCCGGGGTGAACCAGGCCATGTTTTCCACAAGTCCGAAGATGGGACGGTCCACGCTCTTGTTACGGAACATGTTCACGCCTTTCTCCACGTCCGCGAGCGCCACTGCCTGCGGGGTGGTGACAATCACGGCGCCTTCCATCGGGATGTCCTGCACGAGCGAGATGTGGATGTCGCCGGTTCCCGGGGGCATGTCTATGAGCAGGAAGTCGAGGTCGCCCCAGCGCACCTGCAGGATCATCTGCTTGAGCGCGTTGCAGGCCATTGGGCCGCGCCAGATGAGAGCCTGGCCCTTCTCGGCGAAGTAGCCCACCGACATCCATTTGACGCCGAATTTCTCTATCGGGACGATGAGTTCCTGCGTGCCTTCCTGGACCGCTCCGGGCTGCTCGCCTTCGGTGCCGGTCATCACGGGGACAGAGGGTCCGTAGACGTCCGCGTCCGCGAGGCCGACCTTGTAGCCGAGCCTTGCCAGGGCGCAGGCGAGGTTGACGGCGACGGTGCTCTTGCCCACGCCGCCCTTGCCCGAGGCTATGCCTATGATATGCCGCACGCTGCCCAGCTGGTCGAGACCTAATTCATTGATATTCTGACGCTTTTTCTCCGGTGCCGCCTCGTTTACGACGGCCTTCACCTCGGTCTCGGTGCCGGCGGGCAGGTTCCTGATGAGTGCCGCGCGGGTGGCCCCGACGAGGTATTCGGTGAGCGGGTCCCTTCTCTTGGGGAAGCCCAGGGTGACGGTCACCTTGCCGCCTTCGTCATCTATCGAGTTGACCATTCCGAGTTCGACGATGTTGCGGTCGCCCTGTCCCGGGTGGCGGACCTCCCGCAGGAAGTCCAGTATTGTCTTTTCGTCCATCTATCTTTCGAATTTCCTTGTGAGTTCTATGAATTCTTCCACGCCCAGCCTTTCCGCGCGGAGGTCGAAGACGGGGTCGGAGGCGTCGAAGCCCTCCCACATCAGCGGCTTGAGCGCGTTGCGCATGGTCTTGCGGCGCTGGTTGAATGCGGTCTTGACCACCTGCTTGAAAAGCTTTTCGTCGCATCCGAGCGCGGTGCGGGCGTTCCTGCGGAGCCTTATGACCGCGGACTGCACCTTGGGCGGCGGGGCGAATGCGCCCGAGCCCACGGAGATGATGTAGTCTATGTCGTACCAGGCCTGGAGCAGCACCGAAAGGATGCCGTAGGTCTTGGTGCCGGGCTTCTCCGCGATGCGTTCGGCCACCTCCTTCTGGATCATGCACACCACTTCCGGGACCAGGTCCTTGTCGTCCAGTATCTTGAAGAAGATCTGCGAGGAGATGTTGTAGGGGAAGTTGCCGATGACGCGGTAGGGGCCCTTGAAGAACTTGTGCATGTCGAGCCGGAGGTAGTCCGCCTCGATGAGCCTGCCCTGCATCCCCTGGAAATGGGTGAGCAGGTATTCCACGGACTCGCCGTCCAGTTCCACCATCATCAGGTCCAGGTCGTCGCGCTGCAGCAGGTACTGCGTCAGCACGCCCATTCCGGGTCCTATCTCCAGCACGTCGCGGGGCTGGTTCTCCGGGTCGCGGCTGAGCGCGTCCACTATGGTCCTCGCGATGTTCTGGTCCGTGAGGAAATGCTGCCCGAGGGCTTTTTTCGCTCTTACTTCCATTGGTCAGGGTTTCATTAAAACAGCGTGGGTTCGAGTTCTTTCGGGTGGAAACTGCGGCGGTGGTAGGGCGTCAGGCCGTACTGCCTGATGGCCGCTATGTGTTCCGGGGTGGGGTATCCCATGTTGTGCTCCCATCCGTACTGCGGGTATTCCCTGGCGAGCTCACGCATGCGCTCGTCGCGCCAGGTCTTTGCGAGCACGGATGCCGCGGCGATGCTGGCGTAGGTGGCGTCCCCGTGGACTATGGTGACGTAGGGATAGCCGTCGAAGGGGCGGAAACGGTTGCCGTCGATGAGCAGGAAATCGGGCTTGACGGCCAGTTTCCTGACGGCCCGCTGCATCCCTGTCACGCTGGCCCAGAGGATGTTGAGCCTGTCTATCTCCTCCGCGCTCGATGACGGGCCTGAGCGTCTCCCTCGCGGCCGCGCTCATCTTCTTGGAATCGTCCAGCAGCGGATGGCTGAAGCCCTCCGGGAGTATGACGGCGGCAGCGAACACCGGGCCCGCGAGGGGTCCGCGTCCGGCCTCGTCGCACCCGGCTTCGGTGCGCCCCGGCTGCATATTTCCGAGAAGGTGGATTTCGCGTGTCATTACGCCACAAATGTAAGCATTTTCGGGGACATGATTTCCGGGAGAGGGGGCAGGGGGCGTTTGGCGGCGTGGAGATAGGGGGGCGCGGGCGTGGGGCGTAGTGGGGGGTCGTGGGCGTGGTGGAGCCACGGGTGTGTTGTGGTTGTGGGTGCGCATAGGGGGCGGTGCGGTGTGGTTAGGGGGGGCGAGGCGGTCAGGGGGGTGTTTGGCGTGTTGCGACGAGTGTGGCGTCGAGTCTGGGGCGCCGCGTGTGGCGTCGAATGGATATGTTTAGTTATCAACAACTTACGTTATTCAACCAGGGCGAAATTGCCGGGGTCATTATCTGTTATTGCCTGATAATCAGCCAGTCACATTCGACGCCTCTTGTGGCTACACCCTCTCCTGTGGCACCATCTTCTCTTGTGGCACCCACCACCACCTGTGGCAGCGGTGCCGCCGATGGGCAAAACCTGGCATTTTGCCCATCCGGAGCCCGAAAGCCGTCCTCTCGTTGGGCAAAACTGGGCATTTTGCCCATCCGGATCCCGAAAACCGCCCTCTCGTTGGGCAAAACCGGGCATTTTGCCCATCCGGGTAGCGAATACAATCTTCCGGAACCTCAACGACTGGCTCTCTCCTAAAATAGCGGATTCCGCAGAGCAAACCCTCTCCACGCGGCGCGAACCCCCTCACCTAGTGGCGCGAAAGCCCTCTCTCCGAGGCGCAGGTGCGCACCTCGGGGCGTCGGGAAACGGAATCGGGAAACGGAATCAGGAAGGGGCTTCAGGAAACGGAATCGGGAAGTGGGGGGACGTCCGGACTATTTTTTCCGGGTGGACTTCTGCTCCTGTTTGAGAAGCTGGCCGTACAGCCGGTTGCTGTCCCTGAGCGCGTCGTTGGCTTTGGTGAGGGTCTCGATCTGCCGGTCCCTGGCCTTTATCTGGTCTTCGAGTTGCTGCCGGGCGGCTTCGTATTGTCTTTCAAAGTAATCCTGGTCGTGGAGTTCCTCCTCTCTCACCGGGTCGTAGCCGAGCAGCAGGTATTCTTCCGTCACTTCGAATGCGGCGGCGAGTTCGCGCAGGTGGCGGTTCACAATGCGCGTCTTGCCGTTGATCAGTTCGTAGAAGGCCGATCGCTTCATCCCGGTGCGTTCCAGGAATTCATCCACGCTATTGATTCCGAGCCGGCTCATCGTCTCGTCCTTGAGCGCCTCGATCCGTTTCCGTATAGTAGTTTCGTCAAGCATCGCAAAGTTTCTGGTCCGCTTCAAAATTATTCAAAGTTGGACCCCGCCTCCGTCCGGAAAAACCGCATTCTGTACGGATAATCCGGACATTCTTCGGAAAAGTCGGATTAATTTACTTTTGACCCCCGGAAAAACCCCCTGAAACACTTGATAGTTCCCCTTTCTATGTCCAGATTTGCAGTGAACGGAAAAAACGGAAGAATGAAAACCATGCAAGACATCTATGCGCGGTTCGCGGACATGGTCGAGGAACTGCAGCAAAAGGGCGGGGAACCGGACTACCGGAAGATCTGCAGGAAACTCGGGGTGGC
>CADAFW010000021.1 GCA_902787295.1 uncultured Bacteroidia bacterium | reverse complement strand
GGCGGCCGACTGGAAGCCCGGCAGCATGCTCGCCATCACCGACTGGGATTCCTACAAGCCGCTCGGCAGCATCGCCCAGGTCGCACATACCTACCAGACCATGGGCAACATGAATGAGCACCAGCTCATCATAGGCGAGACTACCTGGGGTGGGCGCGAGGAGCAGGCCGACACCAACGGCGTGATGGATTACGGCAGCCTCATCTACATAGGCCTGCAGCGTGCCAGGACCGCCCGTGAGGCCATCGACGTGATAGTTTCGCTCGCCAACGAGTACGGCTATCCCTCCGAGGGCGAGACCTTCAGCATCGCCGACCCGGAGGAAGCGTGGGTGATGGACATAGTGGGCAAGGGCAGCGACAACAAGGGCATAGTCTGGGTTGCGCGCCGCATCCCTGACGGCTACATCTGCGCCCACGCCAACCAGGCCCGCATCACCCGTTTCCCGCTCGACGACCCGGAGAACTGCCTCTATGCACCGGACGTCATCAGCTTCGCCCGCGAGAAGGGCTGGTTCGAGGGAGAGGACGCCGACTTCAGCTTCCGCGACGCCTACAATCCGGTGGATTTCGGCGGCGCCCGTGCCTGCGACGCACGCGCCTGGTCGGCATTCAACATCCTCTGCGACGGTCAGTTCACCTATGAGGAGAACGGGCAGACGGTCACCCGCCCGGCCATGGACTGGATCGAATACGTGATGGGTCACGAGCTGGACAACGAGATGCCGCTCTTCGTGAAGCCGTCCCGCAAGATCAGCGCGAAGGACGTCGCCGACGTGATGCGCGACCACTTCGAGGGAACCCCCATGGACATGACCCAGGACATAGGTGCCGGCGGAAACGCCTGCCCTTACCGCTGGCGTCCGATGTCCTTCTCCTGGGAGGGCGAGAGGTACTGCAACGAGCGCGCGATAGCCACCCAGCAGACCGGATTCTGGTTCGTGGCGCAGGCCCGCGGCTGGCTTCCCGATGAAGTTGGAGCCCTCGTATGGTTCGGTTGCGACGATGCCGCAACTTCCTATCTTACACCTATTTACGTTAATTCCAAGGAGGTCCCCGAGTGCCTGCGCGTGGGCAACGGCGACATCCTCCACTATTCCCCCACCTCCACCTTCTGGATCTGCAACCGCGTAGCCAACGCCTGCTACAAAATGTATAATTACATGGCTCCCGTGGCGCGCGCAGCCGCAGACGCGTTCGAGAACTCCCAGATGGCGGCAGTTCCGGAAATGGACGCAAAGCTCGCGGCGCTCGTGGAGAAAGGCCGCGTGCGCAAGGCCCGCAAACTCATGACCAAATACACCGTGGAGACCGCCCAGAAGCAGTTCGAGGCGTGGAAGGAACTCGAGGAACTGTTGCTTGTCAAATTCATGGACGGCAACGTGAAGGCCCAGGAAGAGGACGGCAGCTTCAAGCATTCGAAGTATCACGACGGCACCCCTGCCGGAATGTCCCAGCCGGGATATACCGACTTCTGGAAAGAAGCCGTGGTGAAGCAGCATGGTGAAGTCATAAAGAGCCGCTAGATGAAACTTCTTGCAATAGCGCTGGCCACGCTCGTTTCCTATGTCAATCCGTTCGTCGGCACTGACTTTCACGGCCATACCTTTCCCGGGGCCGCCTGGCCCTTCGGAATGATCCAGCTGAGCCCCGATACGCGCCGCGCCAACTGGGACGGCTGCAGCGGTTATCATTATTCCGATACGGTGATACTGGGATTCTCACACACCCATCTCAGCGGCACGGGCTGCGCCGACTGGTGCGACATCAGGCTGATGCCGACCATGGGCTACCCCATGCCGGCCGCGGGCGACACGACGTTCCGTCTGGACGAAGCCAGGTATCGCTCGTCCTTCTCGCACGACAGCGAGAGCGCCGTCCCCGGCTCGTACCACGTGTTGCTGAAGGACCACAGGATTTCGGTGGACCTCACCGTAGGCCGCCGCACCGGCCAGCACCGGTACGTATATTACGGCGGCCAGCACGAGAAGGGCAATCCGCAGGTGGTCATCGACCTGCAGCCGCGCGACAAGCTGCTCGACGGAGTGGTGATAGTGGACAGGAAGGACCCCTGCGTCGTCTATGGCCTCCGCCGTTCGGCGAGCTGGTCGAAGGACCAGCTGGTGTGCTTCTACATCGAATTCTCCTCCCCGGTGACGTCCTATGCCATCGGTGACGGCTGCGCCATCCTCAATTTCGGCAGCATCGGCGGGAGCACGCTGGAGGCCGGGGTATCCATCTCCAGCACATCCGTGGAGAACGCCAAGGCCAACATGATGGCGGACGACCCGCTGGACTTCGACACCCGCAGGCTCGTGGCCGCGCAGGAATGGGAGTCCTACCTCTCCACGATGAAATGCCCGTTCAAGGACGATGAGCGCAAGAAGATTTTCTATACGGCCCTCTACCATACCGCGATCCATCCGACCCTCTACAGCGATGCGGACGGCTCCTACCGCGGAATGGACAGGAAGGTCCACAAGGCGAAGGGATTCGACCGCTATACCGTCTTCTCCCTCTGGGACACCTTCCGCGGCCTGCATCCCCTGCTCTGCAAGATCGCTCCGGAACTCACCGCCGAATTCATCAAGACCTTCCTCACGGTCTGCGACGAGGCGGGCAAGCTCCCGGTATGGGAACTCTCCGGCTACGAGACCGACTGCATGATAGGCTACCACAGCGCTCCGGTCATTGCCGAGGCGCTGCTCCAGGGCATAACGGACTTCGACGTGAAAGCGGCCCTGCAGGCCCTCGTGCGCAGTTCCAACGACCCCGGATTCGGACTTGGGGAATATCGCAGGAACGGCGTGGTCCAGGGCAACGAGATAGGCGAGAGCGTCTCCAGGACCCTGGAGTTCGCCTACGACGACTGGTGCGTGGCGCAGGTGGCCAAGTATCTTGCCGAACACGCCGACGACCCCTCCGAGCAGGAGTCCTACCTGTCCGTATATGACAAGTACATGAAGTTCAGCCAGAACTGGCGCAACGTGTTCGACCCGTCCACCGGATTCGTCCGTCCCCGCATCAACGGCCGCTGGCTCACCCCGTTCGACCCGCGCGAGGTGAACAACCACTTCTCCGAGGGCAATTCCTGGCAGTATTCCTTCTTCGTGCCGCACGACGTGGCCGGCCTGATGCGTGCGATGGGAGGCCCCACCGCATTCTGCAAGCGGCTGGACGAGATGTTCGAAGGCTCTTCCGAGACCACCGGACGCAAGCTGAACGACGTGACGGGCCTGATAGGGCAGTACGCCCACGGCAATGAACCGTCCCACCATATCCCTTACCTCTACGCCCTCGCCGGCAGGCCGGAGAAGACCGAAGCGCTGGTCAGCCGCATCATGAAGGATCTCTATTCGAGCGCTCCCGACGGCCTCTGCGGCAACGACGACTGCGGCCAGATGTCCGCCTGGTACATCCTCAGCGCCGTAGGGGAGTATCCGGTATGCCCGGGCGCCCCGCTCGGCACGGTGACCTGCGTGCCCAAGACCATCATCGTCAATCCGGTCTTCGAGATGGAGAGCGACGTGGTGAAGGACAAGATGGAAGTGGGAATAGGCAACATAGACACGGGCTGCGTCGCGTGGTACCGCATAGGCGGGACAGGGGAATTCAAGCGCTACAGCAAGCCTTTCACCATCCACGGGGCCTGCAGGCTCGAATGCTACTCGCAGCACCGCGACGGCAGGAAGAGTTTCGTGACCGTCTGCAACGTGAGCAAGGCCGATTAGGCCTGCTCACCTTTTATTATATCCGCCAGCAGCCTGATGCCGGGCTCCATCCTTTCCTTGTCCAGGAAGGAGAAGTTCATCCGCATCGTGTTGCGGTGGCTGCCGTCCACATAGAAGAACGATCCCGCCACGTATGCTACGCCGGCGGCGAGGGCCTTGTCGTACAGGGCCACCGTGTCGATGCTTTCCGGAAGGGTCAGGAACAGGAAAAGGCCGCCCTCGGGATGGGTCCAGGATACGCCTTCTGGCATATGCTTCTGCAGCAGGGAAAGCATCAGGTCGCGCTTGCCGCGGTACAGGGCGATGCTTTTCTGCAGGTTGGCGTCCAGCGCGCCGCTGCCCATGAACTCGGCTGCCATGTACTGGTCGAATACCGGAGGGCAGAGGTCGAGGGCCTGCTTGCAGATGTAGATCTGCTCGAGCAGATCCTGCGGCCCCAGTATCCATCCCAGCCTGAAGCCGGGGGCGAATATCTTGGAGAAACTGCCCTGGTGCAGGGTCCTTTCGGGTGCGAGTGAATAGATGCTGGGCACCGGTTCCCCCTCGTAGCGCAGTTCGCGGTAGGGGCTGTCCTCCACTATGATGAAATCCTTCTCCCTCGCCAGCGCCACGAGTTCCTGCCGCTGCGCGAGCGTCATCGTCTCCCCGCTCGGATTCTGGAAATCCGGGATGGCGTAGAAGAAGCGCACCCGGCTCCAGTCGGGTTCCCCGCCGTCCAGCGTACGGACGTCGGCGCGGTAGGACTTGAACGACTGCAGCGCGCCCAGGTAGGTCGGGCTGGTGGTCAGGACCACGTCCCCCGGGTTGACCATTATGCGGGTGCAGACGTCTATGCCCTGCTGGGAGGAAGTGGTGACCTGCACGTTCTCCACCGGCACGCCGTAGCGTTCGGAAATCACCTTGCGGAGTTCCGGCACGCCCTGCGTAGCCCCGTACTGGAGGGCCTTGGCGCCATATTTTTCGAGTACGGCCGCACTCAGGCGGCGGATGTCGTCCATGGGGAAGGTGGCCGCGTCGGGGTAGCCTCCCGCAAAGGAATAGATGGCACTGAGGTCCACCTTCCTGAAGATCTCTCGGACCGGAGACCTCATGAAGGACGGAACGTCGTCGGAGAAGAATTTCGTGTAGTCCACCTTATCTGTAGTCTGCGTATTCCGGCATCGCGAGTTCGGAGAGGAACTCCTTCAGCTTCTTCTCGTCGCGCGGGCAGATGAGGAGCACGTCGTCGGTGTCTATGACTATGTAGTCCTCCAGGCCGCGGATGGCGATGAGTTTGCCTTTCCCGTCGGAATAGATGATGTTGTCCCTGCCTTCGCGGAGCAGCGACTTGCCGTCGATGTCGGAGGCGTTGCCGAAGCTGTCGTGCTGGGCGAGGTATTCGTAGAGCGATTCCCAGTTGCCGATATCGGCCCATTTGAACTTGGCCGGGAACACCCAGGCCTTGTCGGTCTTCTCCATCACCGCATAGTCTATGGAGATGCGCGGGCAGTCGGAGCGGTAGATGTTCATCACGAAATCAGCCTCCCTGTCGGTGTCCAGCGCGTCCTCCCAGCCCGTCCAGAGGCGGGTGATGTCGGGTGCGTGCTTCTCGAGTTCCTCGCGGATGACCGAGGCCTTCCAGAGGAAGATACCGGAGTTCCAGAGGAATTCCCCGCTTTCCATGAAGACCTTGGCGAGCTCCTCGTCCGGTTTCTCGGTGAAGGTCTTGACCTTGAGGGGCTTGCCGCTGTCCTGGTCGCCGATGGCCTGGATGTATCCGAAGTTGGGGTCGGGCCTCGTGGGCACTATGCCTATGGTGGTCAGCGAGCCGGACTCCTCGGCATAGGCGAGGGCCTTGTGGATGGTCTCGTTGAAGATGTCGTGGTGGTTGATGACGTGGTCGGCCGGAGTGCTGATCATCACGGCGTCCGGATCCCGCTTGAGGATCTTGTAGGTGGCGTAGGTGATGGCCGGAGCCGTGTTCCTGTTGTATTCCTCCAGCAGGAGGTTGCCGTCCCGGAGTTCGGGGAGCTGCTGCTTCACGAGGTCGCGGTAGCGGTTGAGGGAAACTACGAGGATGTTCTCTTCAGGCACCAGGGCCTTCATCCTGTCGTATGTGAATCTTAGGAAAGAATGTCCGGCGGAGGTGAAGTCCAGGAACTGCTTGGGCAGTTTCTCGCGGCTGATGGGCCAGAACCTGGAGCCGATGCCGCCGGCCAGTATTACGCTGTAACAGTGTTCTCGGTTATACATATAGTGGTATAAATGCTTGTGGGTAGTATTCTATCTCAATTTCTTCTCCGTTGAAGACCACCGTGACGACGTCGAAGAACAGCTCGCTGTCCCGCATCCATTCACGGCCCTTCCCGTGGACGTAGCTCCTGGCCGCCGCCACCATCTTCATCTGCTTGCCCCGGTCCACGTTCACCTCGGGGGCGGCCATCACCGGCGCGGTCCGGCTCTTGACTTCCACGAAATGCACGCCCTGCCTGTCGAAACTGATGATGTCGGTCTCCAGGTGGGAACTGCGCCAGTTGCGCTCCACGATCACGTGGCCGCGGTCCATCAGGTACCTGCAGGCTTCCTCTTCTCCTTTCCTGCCGACTATCTGCCGTTCAGTCTTCATATCAACCAGCCCGGGCGGGCGCTAACGTTCGAAGCTGACAATCGTCACTCCGGTGCCTCCGTGCCGTATGTCCTCGTCCTTTGCGCTGACGCCGGGCACCGTGCGGAGGTATTTCTGGATCTCTTCGCGCAGCACACCGGTCCCCTTGCCGTGGATTATCCTCACCTCGCCCATGTCCAGCATGATGGCGTCGTCGATGAAGTGGGTCACTATGTCGATGGCGTCGGAAAGCCGTTCGCCGCGCACGTCCAGCTCCGGTTTGAACTGCAATTTCCGCGCCGTGATGGCGCTGTCGACGACCTGTATTCGGGGCTTGGAAATCTTCTTCGAGGCCTCCTTGAATTCGTTGGAGGAAATGCGTTTCAGGCGGTCCGGAGCCATGGTGCTGCTGATGTTGCCGACGATGATGGTGACGGATTTGCTGGAGACCTTGGAGACCTCCCCGACCATCCCGTTGTCCTTGATGCGCACTTTCTCGCCCACCTTCAGCGGGTCCGCCTTGGGCCTGGGTGCCGGCTCGGCCGCGTCGTCGCCGTCGTCCAGGGACCTGACGCCCTTGCGTTTCTTCCGCTTCTCCAACTGCGCGAGCTTGCGGTCCAGGTATTCCTCCCTGTCCTTGCGCTCCTTCTCCTTCCTCTTCTCGAGCGCCCCGAGGAAGCCCTGGAGCTCTTCGCGCGCGGCCTTGGTCTCTTCCTTGGCCGCCTGCGCCTCCTTGATGTCGCGTATGGTCTTCTCCACCTGCGCGCCGGCTCCCTTCACGATGTCCTCGGCCTGGGCCTTGGCCTCTTCCAGGATGGCCTTGCGCTTGGATTTGATGTCTTCGAGTTCCTTCTGGTATTTGTCCGTGAGCGCATCCAGCGCCTTGTCCGTATGCTTGATCTTCTGGAGTTTCTCGTCCAGTTTGCGGCGGTTGCGGGCTATGGTCCTGAGGTTGCGCTCTATGCCCACGAACTCCTCTCCGGCGCGGTTTTCCGCGTCCTTGACTATGTTCTCCGGGAGCCTCATCTTGCGGGCCAGCTCGAAGGCGAAGGAGTTGCCAGGGAGCCCTATCTCCAGCGTGAACATAGGCTCGATCCTGGAGGCGTCGTAGAGCATCGCGCCGTTGGTGACGCCGGTGTCGCCGGACGCCGCATAGAGCTTGAGGTTGGTGTAGTGGGTGGTTATGACGCCATAGACGCCGCGCTTGTCTATCTCGCTCAGGATGGCCTCTGCGATCGCTCCGCCGGCGGCCGGCTCCGTCCCGGAACCGAACTCGTCTATCAGCACGAGCGTGCGTTCGTCCGCCGCCGCGAGCATTTCGCGCATGTCGGCGAGGAAGGAGCTGTAGGTGCTGAGGTCGTTCTCGAGCGACTGGTCGTCGCCTATGCTGACCATTATCCGGTCGAATATGGGCAGTTCGGAGGTTTCGGAGGTGGGGATGAGCATGCCCCACTGGAACATGTACTGCAGGAGTCCCGCGGTCTTGAGGCACACCGACTTGCCGCCGGCGTTGGGGCCGGAGATGAGCAGGATGCGTTTCTGGGGGTCCAGGGTGATGGTGAGCGGCACCATCTTCTTGCCTTCGCGCTTGAGCGCACGCTCCAGCAGCGGGTGGCGGGCCTTGCGCAGGCTGAGGCTGCCGTCCTGCGAGATCACCGGCATCCCGGCGATGAAGTCCAGCGCGGTCTGCGCCTTCGCCATCAGGAAGTCTATCTCTCCGAGGAATGCGGCTCCGGCCAGCAGGTCGGGGATGTAGGGGCGCAGGAATTCGGTGAATTCGCGCAGTATCCTGGCGATCTCCCTCGTCTCCGCGAAGTGGAGTTCGCTGATGTCGTTCTCGAGTTCCAGTATCTCCGCCGGCTCCACGAAGGTGGTCTTGCCGGTGGCTGATTCGTCGTACACGAAGCCCTGCAGCTTGCGCTTGGAGGAGGTGTTGACCGGGATGAGGAACTTGCCGTCGCGTATGTTCACGGAGGCGTCCCCGTCCACTATCCCGTCCTCCTGCGCCTTCTTGAGTATGGCCGTGGCCCTGCGGGAGATCGCGGCTTCCTTGCTGCGTATGTCCCTGCGGATCTCGAACAGCCTGTCGGAAGCGCTGTCCTTGATGTCGCCGTATTTGTCCAGGATGTCCTCGATGCGCTTCTGGACCTCGGGGAAATTGCGCACGGGCGAGGAGAGGCGCTTGAGGTTGGGGTAGATGCCGTCCTTGATGCCGCTGAAGAAGCGGGTCACCTTGCGTATGGTGTCCGTCATGGTCTTCAGCTTGCCGAGCGAATGGACGTCTATGCAGCTGCCTTCCTTCGCGAGGGGTTTCAGGAAGGGGATTGCGTCTATGTAGCCGGTGGTCGGGAAACTCTCTTCGAACATCATCACCAGGCGCATCTCGTCGGTGAGGGCGAGACGCATCCCTATGATGCCGGAGTCGTTGCTGAAGGCTTCGGTGGCCACCCTTTCGGCGGCGTAGTCGGTAAGGCAGCGGTCCGCGATGATCCCGCGGACTTTGTCGAATCCGAGCTTGCTTTCCAGCCTTGTGTCTATCCCGTTCACTTTTCTGAATCCAAGTTGCCCTGCAGGAGTTTCTTGAGGGTGTTGAAGTCGTCCACCGGGGTGATGGTGCCGCCGTGCACGAACGATACCTGCCCCGTCTGCTCGGACACGACCACCACGTCGGCGTCGGTCTGCTCGGAGAGTCCCACGGCGGCCTTGTGGCGCATTCCGTAGTGGGCGGGGAGGTCGGTGCGCTCCGTGATGGGAAGCGTGCAGCGGGCGGCGACTATGCGGTTGCCGCTGATGACCATGGCTCCGTCGTGCAGGGGGGAGTTCTTGAAGAATATGTTCAGTATCAGGCGGTTGACTATGTCTGCGTCGATGGTGTCGCCGGTGGCGATGACCTCGTCCAGCGAGTTGCCGCGCCGTATGACTATGAGTGCGCCGGTCTTGGATGCGCTCATCTCGCGGCAGGCCACCGCGATCTCGGTGACGTCGTCATTGCCGAGCAGGACGCCCCGGCGGGAGAATATCTTCTCGAAGAGGCTGCGCTTCTCCAGCGTGCTGCCGGCGGTGCGGCCTATGTTCAGCAGGAAGCGGCGTATCTCGGGCTGGAAGATGATGATTATCGCCAGTGCTCCCACGTCCAGCAGGGCGCCGAGCAGCGAGGACATCATCTTGAGTCCCACCGCGTCCGCGAACACGCGTACCACTATAATTATTATGATGGCGATGAAGATGTACATCGCCGAAGTGCCCCGGATCCAGTGGAAAACGAGATAGATGATGGCCGCGACCATCAGTATGTCCAGTACGTCCATCCATCCGAGGTGGAGGAATCTTAGTGCTTCGATAGGCATATCGTACAAAAGTACTAAATAATCCTGAACCCGCGCGAATCGGCAGAGAATTATTTGTAAATCAATTGTTTGGAAATTGGTGAAATAATTAGTACATTTGCAGCCCGCAAAATTGCGCGGATATACGTAAAGTATTTATAAACAATTAATTAACAAACCAATGCCTGGATTAATTGGAAAGAAAATCGGAATGACTTCCGTTTTCGGTGCTGATGGTAAGAACATGCCATGCACCGTCATCGAGGCTGGTCCGTGCGTTGTCACGCAAATCCGTACCGTGGAGAACGATGGTTACTCCGCAGTGCAGCTTGCCTATGACGAAACCACCGAAAAGCACACCAGCAAGCCTCTTCAGGGGCATTTCAAAAAGGCAGGAGTTGCTCCCATGCGCAAGCTCGTCGAATTCGAGAGCGATTTCGCAGGAGAACTCAAGCTTGGCGACAAACTCACGGTAGCTGACATCTTCGACGGTGTGGCTTTCTGCGACGTTGTCGGTACTTCTAAAGGTAAGGGTTTCCAGGGCGTTGTACACCGTTACGGTTTCGCCGGCGTCGGCGGACAGACCCACGGTCAGCACAACCGTCTTCGTCACCCCGGTTCAATGGGCGCATCTTCTTGGCCGTCCCGCGTTCTGCCCGGCATGCGCATGGCAGGTCACATGGGAAATGCCCGCGTGAAGGTATTCAACCTTCAGGTGGTCAAGGTCATCCCTGAAAACAATCTTCTCGTAGTCAAAGGTTCCGTTCCGGGAGCCAAGGGTTCTTATGTAATTGTGGAGGCTTAAGCAATGAAACTTTCAGTTTTAAAGATCGACGGAACCAATTCCGGAAAGGAAGTCACCCTCGAGGACAGCGTATTCGCAATCGAGCCGAATGATCACGCCATCTACCTCGACGTGGTACAGTATCTCGCAAACCAGCGTCACGGCAACTCCAAGACCAAGGACCGCAGCGAGATCGCACACAGCACCAAGAAACTCGGACGCCAGAAGGGCGGCGGCGGCGCACGCCACGGCTCCCTCAAGGCTAACATCTTCGTAGGCGGCGGCCGCGTCTTCGGACCCGTCCCCCGTTTCTATCACAACAAGCTCAACAAGAAGGTCAAGGCCCTCGCACGCAAGTCCGCGCTTTCATACAAGGCACAGGAGAATGCGATCATCATGCTCGAGCCTTTCACCATGGATGCACCCAAGACCAAGGAGCTCCTCGGCATCACCGCAGCCATCAAGGCCGGCGACCGCAAGGTCCTCTACGTGCTTCCCGAGAACTCAGAAAACATCTATCTTTCATCCCGCAACCTCCAGCAGGTGAACGTCATCACCGTTGACGAGATCAACACCTACGCCATCATGAACGCCAATACCCTGGTGCTCATCGACGGTGTCCAGGATGTTCTCGCAGAGAGGAACATGCGCTAAAAGTTCACGAAGATGGGAATTATCATTAAGCCAATCGTAACAGAGAAGCTGACGGCTCAGGGCGAAAAGTTGAACCGTTATGGCTTTATCGTAGACCGTAAGGCCAACAAGCTTCAGATCAAGGACGCCGTGGAGAAGATGTACAACGTCATCGTCTCCGACGTCAATACCGTTAACTATCACGGCAAGAAGAAGAGCCGCTACACCAAGTCCGGCATTCTCCGCGGCCGTGCAAATCACTATAAGAAGGCGTATATAACTCTTGCCGGTGAGGACAAGATCGACTTCTACGCTAACATCTAAGGGAGGAACAGACAATGGCAATCAAGAAATTCAAACCGGTAACCCCCGGTCAGAGGAACAAGGCGATCAGCGCATTCGACGAGATCACCGCTAAGAAGCCTCAGAAATCATTGCTCGAGCCTCTCAAGAGCACTGGTGGACGCAACAACACCGGCCAGATGACCGTTCGTTATCTCGGTGGCGGCCACAAGAAGATGTACCGTATCATCGACTTCCGCCGTGCAAAGGACGAGTGCACCGCAACCGTGAAGACCATCGAGTATGATCCGAACCGCAGCGCACGCATCGCCCTCGTCGAGTACACCGACGGCGAGAAGAGGTATATCATCGCCCCCAAGGACCTCAAGGTAGGCCAGGTTATCGCTTCCGGAAGCGGTGTCGCTCCCGAAATCGGCAACTGCCTCCCTCTGAGTGAGATTCCGGTTGGTACCATCGTGCACAACATCGAGCTCCGTCCCGGTCAGGGCGCTGCCATGGCACGTTCCGCTGGTACTTTCGCACAGCTTGCAGCCCGTGAGGGAACCCACGCCGTTCTCCGCCTGCCTTCAGGCGAGACCCGCATGGTCCTCGTGACCTGCCGTGCTACCATCGGCCAGGTATCCAACGCTGACCACAACCTCGAGAGCCATGGAAAGGCCGGCCGCAGGCGCTGGCTCGGCAAGCGCCCTCACAACCGCGGTGTCGTCATGAACCCGGTGGATCACCCGATGGGTGGTGGTGAAGGACGTGCCTCCGGTGGACATCCTCGTTCACGCAAGGGCTTGCCGGCCAAGGGATACAAGACCCGTAACCCTAAGGCTTCTTCCAACAAGTTCATCATCGAGAGAAGAAAGAAATAATCGGAATTAAACTTTAGAGATTATGAGTCGTTCATTAAGAAAAGGTCCATATATCCAGGAAGCCCTGGAGAAAAGAATTCTTGCTATGAATGAAGGTAGCAAGAAGAAGGAAGTGGTCAAGACCTGGTCCCGTGCCAGCATGATCTCTCCTGACTTCATCGGCCATACTATCGCTGTGCATAACGGAAACAAGTTTATTCCGGTCTATGTAACCGAGCAGATGGTGGGTCACAAACTCGGCGAGTTCGCCCCTACACGTAACTTCCGCGGTCACGCAGGTAACAACAAGAAGTAAAAATCATGGGAAATCGTAAAAAACTTATGGCCGACCGCCTCAAGGAGGCGAAGAGGACCACTGCAATCGCAAAACTCAACGACGTCCCTACTTCTCCCCGCAAGATGCGTCTCGTAGCAGACACCGTCCGTGGAGTCGAAGTCAACCGCGCACTCGACCTGCTCCACTTCTCCAAGAAGGAGCCGTCCGTACGCCTCGAGAAACTTCTCCGCAGCGCTGTCGCCAACTGGGAAGCCAAGAATCCTGAGCAGAGCAAGGAACTTGAGAACGGTAACGTGTACGTCAAGACCATCATGGTCGACGAGGGCCGCACGCTCAAGCGCATCCGTCCGTGCCCGCAGGGCCGCGCCGGTCGCATCCGCAAGCGTTCCAACCACGTCACTGTCATTCTCGATGTCAAACAACCAGTAGAGAACAAGTAATATGGGACAGAAAACAAATCCTATCAGCAACAGAATCGGTATCACCCGTGGTTGGGACTCTAACTGGTGTGGTGGTAACTATGCAGAGAAGATCGCAGAGGACTACGAGATCCGCAAGTATCTCGGCAAGCGTCTCGCGAAGGCAAGCCTCAGCAGGATCGTCATCGAGAGGACCCTCAAGCTCATCACTGTCACCATCTACGCTGCACGTCCCGGTTTCATCATCGGCAAGCAGGGTTCAGAGGTGGACAAGCTCAAGGAAGAGCTCAAGAAGGTCACCAAGAAGGACGTCCAGATCAACATCTATGAGGTCAAGCGCCCTGAGGTTGATGCACACATCGTGGCAGATAGCATCGCACGCCAGATCGAAGGCCGCGTCTCTTATCGTCGCGCCATCAAGATGGCCGTTGCCAACACCATGAGGGTGGGTGCAGAAGGTATCAAGGTCCAGATCAGCGGCCGCGTAGGCGGCGCCGAAATGGCCCGTAGCGAAATGTTCAAGGAAGGACGTACTCCTCTCCATACTTTCCGCGCCGATATCGACTATGCACTCGCAGTTGCAAGCACCAAGGTCGGTGCCCTCGGCATCAAGGTGTGGATCTGCAACGGTGAGAAGTACGGCAAGCAGGACCTCACTCCTGCAGCCATCGCCGCAGCAAACGCACAGGCAGCCGGTGGAAACCGCGGCCGTGGTGAGCGCCGCCCTCGTCGCGAGGGTGACCGTGGCGACCGCCGTCCCCGTCGCGAGCAGAAGTAATTTTGCATAAAATTGCTATATTTATCGCCGGTTTCGGGTCTCCCGAAACCGGTTTTTTCTTATGGACGTCAGGGAAAAGATAGCGCTGCTGCCGCACCAGCCCGGGGTGTACCGTTACTACGATTCCGAGGGTACGGTCATCTACGTGGGCAAGGCCAAGGACCTTGCCAAGAGGGTTGCGCAGTATTTCGTGGACCCGGAGCGCCTGAACACCAAGACCCGCATACTCGTTTCCAAGATAGCCGACCTGCAGTATTCGGTGGTGGACTCCGAGGCCGACGCGCTGCTGCTGGAGAACAACCTCATCAAGCAGTACAAGCCCCGCTACAACATCCTCCTGAAGGACTCCAAGACCTATCCCTGGATATGTGTCACCTCCGAGCCCTATCCCAGGGTGTACCTCACCCGCCGGGTGGAGCAGAACGGCTCCCGGTATTTCGGGCCCTACAGCTCCGTGATGCACGCCCGCACCCTGCTGGAGTTCTTCGAGCGCAACTATCCGCTGCGTTCCTGCAAGCACAAGATCGACTCGCAGGCCATCCTTCACCATAAGTACCGCCCCTGTCTGGACATGCACCTGGGCCGCTGCCGCGGGTGCTGCGTGGGCGCGGTTTCGCAGGAGGACTACAAGGCCTGGACCGACGAGATCGTCCGCCTGCTGAGCGGGGGAGTGAACGACATCATCCGCCAGTACAAGGCCGGGATGCAGCAGGCCGCCGACGCGCTCAACTTCGAACTGGCGCAGGAGTACAAGGACCGCATTGAAGCGCTTCAGAAGCATTATGCCAAGTCCATCATAACCTCCGCCGGCGACCGCGACGTGGACGTCTTCTCGCTGGAATTCGACGGGCAGGAGGCCTTCGGCAACTTCCTCAGGATACGCGGCGGCGCCATCATCCAGTCGCTCAACCTCGGCTTCAGGATGAACATAGAGGAGAGCGAGGCCGCAGTGCTCAGCACCTTCATCGGAGAGATAGAATCCAAGTTCGGCGAACTGGGCAGGGAGGTCATAGTGCCGTTCCTGCCGGACGTGCAGATGGACGGGGTGGAATTCCGCATCCCCCAGCGCGGCGACAAGCTGGCGCTGCTCGAGCTAAGCTCCAAGAACGCCAAGGAATT
>CADAFW010000020.1 GCA_902787295.1 uncultured Bacteroidia bacterium | reverse complement strand
TAGGAATCTATGCGGTAGGCCTCCACGGCGTCGTCTATCCTGCGGTTGATATTCTCGGTCATGTCCACTCCGAGAGGTTTTGAGGAGAATACTTCGGACTTGAGGCTCCTGCCGGTGGAATCCAGTTCTGAGATGCTCAGGACGGCATCGAAGCCCATTTCCTTGAGTCCGGCCTTCAGGCTCTCGACGTCCGCGACGCTGCAGTCGGTGTAGTCTATGGTCTCGGTGTCCTCAAGCACGGGCATCACTATGCCAGACTTGTCCACGACGGCGATCTTCTTGGCCTCTTCCTTGGTCCCCAGCATGATGAGGGACGGCAGGATGCAGAGGGCCGCGAACAGGATCGGGGAAAGGAAGGTGATGAGAAGGAAACTCTTCTTCTTGACCTTGTTGAGATATTCCCTGCGTATGATTATTCCGGTTGTGTGCAGATTCATTTCCTGTCCTCCCCTTCAGTTACGAGTTTGATGAAAATGTCGTTCATGCGGGGCATCAGCTCCTTGTAGGAATTGATCTGGACGCCCTTGTCTATGAAAGCCTTGAGGGTCGAAGTCCCGTCGGTCTCGCGCGGCAGCACCTCGGTGTGGCGGCCGTCGGCGTCGGTGTACTCGAGTTCGACGTTGTTGTTGCCATACTCGCGGCGGATGTCGTTGACGCCGCCGGTGATGACTATCCGGCCGTGGTTCACGAGGGCGATTTCGTCACAGAGTTCCTCCACGCTGCCCATGTCGTGGGTGGAGAGGATGATCGTGGCGCCTTCGTCCTTGAGCCTGAGCACTTCCTTGCGGATGATGTCGGCGTTGACCGGATCGAAGCCTGAGAAAGGCTCGTCGAGTATCATCAGCGAGGGCTTGTGGACCACCGTGGTGATGAACTGGAGCTTCTGGGCCATACCCTTGGAGAGCTCCTCCACCTTCTTGTCCCACCAGTCCTGTATGCCGAAGCGGATGAACCATTCCTTCAGGGCCTTCTGCGCATCGCGGGCGCTCATTCCCTTGAGCTGGGCGAGATACATCGCCTGCTCCCCTACTTTCATCTTGCGGTAAAGGCCGCGTTCCTCAGGCATATAGCCTATCTTTTCCACGTCCCTCTGGGTAATGGGACGGTCGCCGAAAAACACCTCCCCGGAGTTCGGGATGGTGATGCGGTTGATGATGCGGATGAGGGTCGTCTTGCCGGCTCCGTTGGGTCCGAGCAGGCCGAAGATCTTCCCCTCCGGGATGGAGAGGCTCAGATGGTCGAGCGCAACCTTCTCGCCGAAGCACTTGAAGACGTCCTTGCACTGGATTATTGCCATAAGTACAGATTGTTTATCTTGCGAATATAAGAATTTATCGGGAGTTCCGGGCGCATTTACGGTCGAAACATACCAAAAAGGGGTGGTTGGAGAGCACTCTGACAGGAGCGGTTCGGGATATCCGCAGAATTAAACGTATATTTGTGATATGACCGCCGGGCAGTACATAGAATACATCAGGACCATCAGGCGCTATTCCGCCCGCACCGTGGAGATCTACCGCGGTGTATTGGAGGATTTCTTCCTGTTCTGCGAGAGCGGGGACGACGCCGCGGGAAAGGCGATGATGGACAGCGACGGATGCACTCCCGTACTGACCGTCAATATGATACGCAGCTACGAAGTGTATCTGATGGACGAGCGCAAGGAGAGCGCGAGGACCGTAAACCTGCACCTGAGCGTGCTGAGCGGATTCTGCCGCTTCCTCACCAAGGGCGGCGCGCTGCCGAGCAACCCCGTAAGGCTCGTGACCAGGCCGAAGCAGGAAAAGCGGCTGCCGGCGTTCTACCGCGAAGAGGCGATGGGCAGTTACTTCGACGGCACATCCCACGCAGCCGGCGAGGACGAACTCCTGATTCTCGAAGGCGGAGGCAAACTTGCGGAAGAACTGTACGACAGGAGGTTGCGCAGGCTGATCGTGAGCATACTCTACGACACCGGCATACGGCGCAGCGAACTCATCGGCCTGAACGTCGGCTCGGTGGACTTCTCGAGGCGGGTCATGAGCGTCCGCGGAAAGGGAGACAAAATGCGGGAAATTCCACTCGTCCCTTCTCTTTGTGAAGAAATTTCATTATATTTACGTGCAGCAAGCTCTTTGACCGGCAGTGGGAACAGACCCGACGAACCGCTCCTCAGGACCCGCAAGGGCGGAAGGCTCTACCCCGTTTTCGTGGACAGGGCCATCAAGGAAGAACTCGGACAGGAACCCGGAATAACAGGGCGCAAATCCCCGCACGTTCTTAGGCACACGATAGCCACGGAACTCCTGGGGGACGGCGCCGACCTCAATTCCATCAAGGAAATGCTGGGACACAGTTCGCTGGCGGCGACCCAGGTCTATACCCACAACACGATCGAGAGATTGCAGAGTGTTTACAAGAACGCCCACCCCAGGGCAAAAAACGGAGGTAAAAATGGACATTAAGATCAATGCTCACAAGTTCGATGCAGGCGAGAAGCTCAACGCCTTCATCGAGAAGAAGGTGGCCCGCGTAGAGAAGTTCTTCGCAGGCGCCGTCAATGCCGCAGAGGTCTCCCTCGACGATGTCAAGGAAGGCAAGAAGGCAAAACTCCAGATTCACATCCCGGGCGAGGAACTCGTCATCGAGCGCGTTGCCGACACATTCGAGAATGCAATCACCGAGTGTGTGGACGCAATGAAGGAGAAACTCACCCGCACAAAGGAAAAGAGATACGAATAGTGTTCATTCAACGGAAAGGCCGGCTGATGAAGCCGGCTTTTCTCGTTTAACCGGAATCAAGCGCATAAGCTGGCAAATATGAAAAAACTTCTTCTCGCAGCGCTCGCCCTGTCCATTTCCGCGGGCGCCCACGCAGAGGTCACGCTCTGCCCCCTTTTCAGCGACAACATGGTGTTCCAGCAGAACACCCTTGCCCCGGTATGGGGCAAGGCTGCGCCCGGCGCGACCGTCAGCGTCACGCCGTCCTGGAGCAGAAAGACAATCACTGCCATAGCCGGCGCGGATGGCCGCTGGAAGGTCACGGTCGCCACCCCGAAAGGCAGTTTCAGGAAATACACCCTTACCATATCCGACGGCACTCCGGTGGTCCTGCACAACGTAGCGGTCGGAGAGGTCTGGCTGGCATCAGGGCAGTCGAACATGGAGCGCACCTTCGGGCACCCGCGCTTCCCGGAATTCTATAAGGACGATATCGCCGCGTCGGCGGAATGGGCGGACATCCGCATGCTTACCGTCTCCCGCGCCACCGGAATGGTGGAACGCGACTTTTTCCAAGCCGTCGGCGGCGGATGGGAGCTCTCCTCCCCGGAGACGCTGCCGCATTTCTCCACCGCGGCCTGGTACTTCGCGCGCAGGCTGATGCAGGAACTGAAGGTGCCCGTCGGCATACTCCATACCAGTTGGGGCGGCACCGTAATAGAAGCCTGGATGGGCCGGGAATCCCTTGCAGATTACCCCGAAATGGCCATACAGCTCGATCTGGTGAAGGTGATGCCGGACGATGAACAGGCACGCAACGCGGCCTTCTCCAGGCATATGGAGTCCTATTTGGAGATGGTCGGGAAGAAGGATCCGGGGCTGGCCGGAAGTGAAGCGGTCTGGGCGCAGACAGGGTTCGACGACGGCGGCTGGAAGCCCATCACGCTCCCCTGCCTCGTCCAAAAGGTATGGCCGGGGACCAACGGCATCTTCTGGTTCCGCAGGGAAATCGACATACCGGAAGGATGGGCGGGGCACGACCTCACGCTCAGCCTCGGGCCGGTGGACGACTTCGACGAAACCTATTGGAACGGCGTGCAGGTGGGTTCCGGCCGCATCTACAGCGAGCCGCGGAAGTACACCGTCCCCGCCGACCTGGTAAGGGAAGGCAGGGCCGTGATATGCATACGCAACGTGGACGACCACGGCAACGGGGGCCTCTACGGAGATGCGGCCCTCATGTACCTGGAGGGCCCCGGCGGGCAGAAACTCCCCCTGGACGGGGAATGGAAGGTGGAGCTGTCCTGCGACTTCAAAGGAATGCCCAAATATACCGTGCGCGAGCCGAATCTCGCCACCGTGCTCTACAACGCGATGCTGCGGCCGCTGGCCCCGTTCGCCATCAAGGGAGCCATATGGTACCAGGGCGAGTCCAACGCAGACAGGGCCTTCCGCTATCGCGACCTGATGGCATCCATGATACTCGGCTGGCGCAGCCTCTGGGGCTATGATTTCCCGTTCTACATCACCCAGCTGGCAGGCTTCAGGCAGGTCAGCGGGGTCCCCGGGGAGGACACCTGGGCGGAACTGCGCGAATCGCAGACGGTGGCCGTGCAGAGCGTGGTCAAGGCCGGAATGGCCTGCATAATAGACATAGGTGAGGCCGATGACATCCATCCGGTGAACAAATACGACGTCGGGTACAGGCTCGCCAGGCTGGCACTGGCAAATGACTATGGCAGGAAAGTCGTCTGCAACGGCCCCAGGATGGCATCGTTCAAGATCCTGGAAGGCAGCATCGCCGTCAGGTTCAGTGACCTCGCCGGCGGACTCAAGGTCAGGCCCTCGGGCTCCTATGCCGAGCTTCGCTACGGCAAGGCCGGAATGGATTCCGAGCTTGTGCGCAAGGCCGAAGCAGGGGAACTCTGCGGCTTCCAGATCGCAGGACCGGACCGCGTCTGGCACTGGGCGGACGCAAAAATATCAGGAGACGAGGTCATTGTCTCGTCTCCTGAAGTAAGGCATCCCGTGGCGGTCCGTTACGCCTGGAGCGTGAATCCGGTATGCAACCTGTTCAATTCCGAAGGCCTTCCGGCCTGGCCGTTCAGGACGGACTCCTGGCCGGGTATCACGGACTGAGAGGGAGCAGAAAAGTGATAAAACACCCATCTTTTCGTGAAAAATAACTATCTTTGACTTATTAATCATTTCATGCAATGAAAAGACTTGTTTCAATCCTTGCAGTCCTCACGATGACTGCCACTATGCTTTCCGCGCAGATTGTGCCCGGAATGAAGTACAATCAACTCAAGCAGAACTACAATCCGAAGGAGTACATCCACACTGCCAACGATCCCTATTCTCCGGGATGGATCGGTGTAGGATCATTCTTCATACCGGGACTCGGACAGGCCCTCTGCGGTGAGGTCGGCCGCGGCCTCGCATTCTTCGGAGGATCTACGGCTCTGGGAATCGGCGCCTACGTATGCTCATTCAATATGATCGCCAATACGAACATAGACCAGAATGGTAAAGTCACCGGATTCAAGAACGAAGCGGCAGCCAAGGGATGGACGGCAGGCTTGCTTGCGATCGGAGCGGCCGGACTTGCCCTGGACATCTGGAGCATCGTGGATGCCGTGAATGTGGCCAAGGTCAAGAATATGTACAACCAGGACCTGCTCTCCAAGCACGCGATGCAGATGCAGGTGCGTCCGTCAGTGGACCTCGTCCAGACGGCAAACGGCTTCCAGCCCGCTCCTGGCCTGACCTTCGCTATGCAGTTCTAATCCCTGCTTATCGGACATAAAGAAAGCCGACGGAATCATCCGCCGGCTTTTTTCTTCCCCGAATCCCGCTACGCCGCGGCCGCGCGGCGCTCCTTCAGGAAGCACCAGGCAGCCCAGAAGAGCGTGACGGCGATGGAGATCGGGAGGCCGACCGTGAGCATTTCACGGAGCATCACGGCGCCTCCCCCCTCAACGCCAAGGGCGGTGAAGAAGGGGAACTTCCAGGTCAGTTCTCCGTTGATGATGTGGTCCACTATCAGCATTACCGATCCGCCCCAGAGCATCTTCTCCAGGGTCGCGAGATTGCGGCCCACGAAGGAATCCCGGCCGTGGGCGGCCTTGCGGTAAACGGTGGTTGCAATTGCCTGTACGAGAGGCACTACGAAACAAGCCATATTATGATTGTCTTAATCGTTAAACTTCTATTTCCTTGATTTCCACCTCGCGTCCGCGCAGCAGCCAGGTATCGCCGCTGCCGCAATGCGGGCAGGTCTTTCCGTGGGCGACGGTGGGATAGTCGGCCCCGCAGCCGTCGCAGTGCGTGACCGCGGGGACCATATTGATCTTCAGTTCGCATCCCTTGAGGATTTCTTCCTTGTCCGCGGCCCAGCGCCAGCAGTCGGTGAGATACTCGGGGATGACCGTGGAGACCTCCCCGATGTTCATCACCACGGCGTTCACGTGACCGACGCCGTGCTCCTCCGCAGCCTGCTTCACGTCGCGGATGATATAGAAGACTATCCCCAGTTCGTGCATCAGTCCTTCTTCTTGAACAGGATGTTGCCGGCCCTCTTGACCATATAGGGCAGGATGCCGCTGAACTTGTCCTCGGACGTACGCATCACGCTGGCCTCGGGATGCTCGCGGAACAGGTGGATGGCGTCGAACGCACACTTGGTGGTGCAGATGCCGCAGCCTATGCACCTGTTCGGGTCCACTACGGATGCGCCGCAGCCGAGGCAGCGGGCGGTCTCCTTGCGGACCTGCTCCTCCGTGAGGGTAAGGTGGTAGTCGCTGAAGGGATTCTCCTTCGGCTGCACTCCGGGATCCTGGCGGGAAGAATTGTCATAGGACTCGACCACGATGTCCGACTTGTCGAGTTCTATGAAATCACGCCGGTTGCGTCCTATGGTCATATGGCCGTGCTGCACGAAACGGTGCAGGGACTCGGCGGCTTCCTTGCCGGCGGCAATGGCGTCGATGGCGAACTTCGGGCCGGTGAACACGTCGCCGCCCACGAAGATGTCGGGTTCGGCGGTCTGGTAGGTGAGCTTGTCGGCAACGGGATAGACCCCGCGCACGAATTCCACCTTGGTGTCCTTCAGGAGATCCTTCAGGACAACGGTCTGGCCGATGGCGAAAATGACGGTCTCCGCCTCGAGGGTGAGAAGCTCGTTCTCGTCATAGACGGGCGCGAACCTGTGGTTTTCGTCGAATACGGAGGTGCACTTCTTGAACACGATGCCGCTCACCTTGTCCGTGCCGGTGACCTCCTTCGGGCCCCAGCCGGGGTTGATGACGACGCCGTCGGCGCGGGCCTCGCGGCGTTCCTCCTCCGATGCCGGCATGATGTCCTCGGTCTCGAGGGAGAGCATCGTAACTTCGGACGCACCGCTGCGCAACGCGACCCTGGCGGCATCGATCGCGACGTTGCCGCCGCCCACGACCACCACCTTGCCGCTGACCTTCACCTTGCCGCAGTTGGCATCGTGCAGGAAGTCGATGGCGGTAGTGGTGCCCGGAAGGGCCTCGCCCGGAATGCCCGGCAGACGTCCGCCCTGGCAGCCTATGGCAACGTAGAAGCCCTTGTAGCCCTGCTCGCGGAGCTGGGCGATGGTGACGTCCTTGCCGACTTCCACGCCGGTCTTGATCTCGACTCCGATCTCGCGCATCACGTCGATCTCGGCCGCGATCACGTCCTTCTCGAGCTTGTACGAAGGAATGCCGTAGCGGAGCATTCCGCCAGGCTCTTCGTTCTTCTCGAACACGGTAGGCTTGTATCCGGCCACTGCGAGGTAATAGGCGCAGCTGAGGCCGGCGGGGCCGCCGCCTATGATGGCTATCTTCTCGTCCCAGTGCTCGCGTACGCTGGACGCGATGTTGATCTTGGGTATGAAACGCGTCTTGGCGTCCAGGTCCTGCTGGGCGATGAATTTCTTGACGGCGTCTATGGCTACCGGCTGGTCTATGGTACCGCGGGTGCAGGCGTCCTCGCAGCGGCGGTTGCAGATGCGTCCGCAGACGGCGGGGAACGGATTCTCGCGCTTGATCAGTTCGAGGGCCTCGGTGTACTTGCCCTCGGCGGCTTTCTTGAGATATCCCTGGACGGCGATGTGCGCGGGGCAGGCCGTCTTGCAGGGCGAAGTGCCTGTAGGATAGCAGTTTATGCGATTGCGGTCGCGGTAGTCCTCATTCCACTTGTGCTCGCCCCACTTGACCGCATCGGGAAGCTCCTGCCGGGGATAGGTCTGCGGCCCGCTCTTGGTGCAGAGCTTCTGGCCGAGCTTGACGGCGCCGGCCGGGCAGTATTCCACGCAGCGGCCGCAGGCGACGCAGTTCTTCGGCTCCACCTTAGCCACATATGCGCTGCGGGACATGTTCGGGGTATTGAACAGCTGGGAGGTGCGCAACGCGTTGCAGATCTTCACGTTGCAGTTGCAGATCGCGAAGATCTTGCCCTCTCCGTCGATATTGGTGACCTGGTGCACGAAGCCGTTGTCCTCGGCCTTCTGCAATATAGCCATCGCCTCGTCGTGGGTGATGTAGTGGCCGCGGCCGGTCTCGGCCAGGTATTCGGCCATGTCGCCCACGCCTATGCACCAGTCGCGGTAGTCGTCGGCGCAGCCCTCGTCGAGCTTCTTGCGGCCATAGCGGCAGGAACAGATGCCCACCGCGATATGACCCTCATAGCGCTTGAGCCAGTATGAGATGTGCTCGATATCGATGGATTCGTTCTCCATGCTGATGGCCTTCTCCACAGGGATGACGTGCATTCCGATACCGGAACCGCCCATAGGGACCATGGGGGTGATCTTCTCCAGCGGCAGGAAGGTCATGCGCTCGAAGAACATTCCGAGCTCCGGATGGCGGTCCATCAGGCCGGTGTTCATATTGGTATATTCGGCGCTGCCGGGCACGAACATCGGCACCCAGTACACGCGGTCCTCGCGATTGTAGGTGGTTCCCGGGACGGGACCGTCCTTGGTGTATTTGTCGCCGTAGTCATACTCCATTATGCCCAGGAAGGACATCCTGTCCAGCAGGTCGTCGAACGCCTCGGCGTCGGGCATGTAATGTTTCTTTCCGTTCAATTCGTGCAGCTGGTCGCGCGTCCAGCGCTTGCGGACCTTGAACGGATCGCGAGGCAGCATGTCGAGCATCAGGTCGATGGCGGCATTGCTGGTGGCCTTGTCCATCTCGTCCTCGAATATGCAGGCCATGCCCCAGTATTCCGGAGATTCCGTGGTCATCTTGATCTTGCCCGGAATGCGGTCCGTGATGTGGCGGAGCAGTTTGATCAGTTTGGGATTGGGGTTCTTGTCGCCAAAGTGCTTGGGGACAAAGGCTTTGGACATTTCTGGCATTGTACAGTATCGGTTATCATTTATTATTGGTTATCGTTTCCAGGCTTCCACCTCGGCGAGCAGCCACTCGGCGAAAGCCTCCACCCCCTCGCCTGTCTTGGCGCAGATGGGGATCACGGTCGCCTTGGGATTGCGCATATGGATGTATTCCCTGCATTTGTCCAGGTCGAAGTCGAAATATGGCAGCACGTCCATCTTGTTGATGACCACCAGGTCGCAGACGGAGAACATCAGCGGGTACTTGAGGGGTTTGTCGTGGCCTTCCGGGACGGAAAGGATCATCGCGTTGCGGACGGCGCCGGTGTCGAACTCGGCCGGGCAGACGAGGTTGCCCACATTCTCCAGGATCACGAGGTCCGTGCCTTCCAGGGCGACGTTGTCCAGTCCCTGGCGCGTCATCTCCGCATCCAGATGGCACATACCTCCGGTGTGGAGCTGGATGGAAGGTATGCCGGTGGCTTCCTTGATCTTCACGGCGTCCACGTCGCTGTCTATGTCGGCCTCCATCACCGCAACCCTGATCCTGTCCTTGATGAGATTGATGGTCCGGATGAGGGTCGTGGTCTTGCCCGCACCGGGCGAAGACATCAAGTTAAGGAGATATACTCCCTTATGTTTCAATTCCTTGCGAAGATCCGCGGCATCTTTGTCATTGTCCGCAAATACGCTTTTCTTGATCTCGATGATCTTGACTTGGTCCATTATGCAGTGTCATTCAATTGTGGTCATGTGTTCAGGATCGCGGCCACGAGCTGGAGCAGCAGCTGGTCGGGCGTGGCCGCACCGCCGTCGCCGCCCTTGCCCAGGTAGTCGTAGTCGCAGAGCAGCCCCATCACCGCCATCACCTTGGGCAGCGGGTAATTGCGCACAGCGGCGTCGTACTCCTTGTAGAAATACGGATTCACCCCGGCCAGCGCCATTGCCTTGTCCTCCGGAGAAGGATTGCGGCTCTTAGCAAGCAGGGCGGCGTATTTCAGTATGCGGCTGAAATGGGTGTACAGCGCGCTGACGGCCATGGGCATCGCGAAGCGGGCTGACGTACCTATATGCGAGGCTATCCTGAGAGCCTCCTGCCCGTTCCTGTAGGAAAGGGCCTTGGTGAGTTCGAAAATGCTGAACTGGCGGGAAATGCCCACGTTCTTCTCCACGTCGGAGACGCTGATGCGGGTCTCCCCTTCCGGCAGGTTCTTGAGCAGCTTGTCCGTCTCTATGACTATGGTGGAGAGCTCCGTGCCGGCCGACTCCGCAAGCAGGGAAGCGGCCTGGGGATCTATCTGGAGGCCGCGGGAACGGTAATAGTCCATTATCCAGCCGGGGACCTCGTAGTCTCTCAGGGCAGGGCTGTCCAGCACCACCCCGCTCTTCATCGCTGACTTGTAGAGGGCCTTGCGCTTGTCGATGGTTGCCTTGTGCAGTACCAGCACGAGCACGGTGCTGTCCAGGGGGTCCCCGCAATAGACGGCGAGATTCTCGATGCCCTTCATCATCTGCGCTTCCTTGACTACGATGAGCCTGCGCTCGGCCATCATGGGATACTCCCTGGCCTCGGTGATGATGCGCTCGGCGGTCACGTCGGCGCCGTAGCAGATGGTCTCGTTGAAGTCCTTGCCGAATTCGTCTATGCAATTGTCGATGACGGCCTGGCAGACGAGGTCCGGATAGTACGGCTCGTCGCCCATCAGTATGTAGACGGGCTTGAAGATGCCGTTCCGGGCTTCCTCCACGAGGGTGCGGCTCAGGCCGGCTATGTCTGCCTTGGGTGCTGCCATTTCACAAATATAGCAATAATCATCCGACCAACATACCCTCGTAGTCCGGAACCACCTTCGCGGGGACGAATCTATCCCCCTCGCGCTTGAAGATGAGGGTGGTGCGGCCGTTGGTGAGGAAGATCCAGCGTACGTCCAGGACGGCATTGTAGCGCATCGCCTGCTCGGCGACGGCGGCCGTGATCTCCACGTCGGGACGCTTGCACTCCACCACCGCCAGCGGCTTCGCAGAGCGGTCGCTTACCAGTATGTCGGCGCGGTATTGCTTGTTCCCGTAACGGAAGCCCACCTCGCTCATCATCATATGCATCGGGACCTTCACGGTGTCCCTGAGCACGGCGGCGATGAACCACTGCCTCACCTGTTCTTCAGGCGTGGCGGCGACCTCCTTCCGGCGGAGCGGATCCCATATCGTTTCCATACTGCGAATTTACTGAAAAACCGGCGCTCAATAAAGGGTGACGGGGCCGAGGAGGCCGGCTGAGACGGGTTCGTGGTTGCGGCGGAAAGTGAAGCGCCTGGCTGCGGAATTGTCCGGAAGGCTGCGCATATAGTTGCACATCTGCGTGGTCACCTTGACCTCCAGTTCGTTGTCGCCCGGCCTGAGGAGTCCGGACAGGTCGAACACCGGATCGCCCCACCAGCGGAGGCCGGCGGGCTGCCCGTTGACGAATACCTCGGCTATGTCGCAGACCTTGCCCAGATGCAGGAAATGCGGCATCTGACCGGCGTCCGAAGGCAGGGTGACTACGGTCCTGTAGTCCGCGGTGCCCATGAACGAGGGATGGGTGTCCTTGAGGTCGGGAAGTTCCGTGCAGCTGAAACTGACGCTGCCCTCCACCTGGGGATTGACCAGAGTCACGTCCCAGTGCGCTTCCAATGCGGGAGCGGACGGATCCGGCAGCGGAAAGATATCACGCCTGGAGGCATCCGCCACGCGGTCGCTGAGGGAGATCAGCACCGTCTCGGAGGGACCGAGATGCAGATGCAGGGTATCTCCCTTCGTATCAAGGGCATAGCGCACGCCTTCATCGGGATCGTAGAGCAGCGCCTGCGCGAAGGGTGAGTCGAATATGAGCTCGGTGTCCTGGGGTTTGCTGAACGAAGCGTTGGCGAAGAGATACCAGTCGGTGCCGTCGTCGCCCAGGTAATGGTTCTGGAGAAGGAACGGATCGGGGCTGGTTATGGTCACGTCGTGCGGCAGACCGTAGCGCTCCATCACGCCGGTGTACCACTCCAGCCAGCCGGTCTCCCCTGCGGGCATTTCGAGCTTCACGAAACGCTCCGGGCAGTCCCTGACCAATGCCGCGACCTTGGCCCGGATGGCGGCGTCGCGCTGTTCGAAGTCCTTGAGTCCCAGCGACTTGCAGGGATAATCACCCACACAGAAGACCCGGCCTCCGTCGCGCACGAAGCGGTCTATCTTGTCCATCACCGCGCCGTCTATACCCTTCAGGCCGGCGAGGAAGAGCACCCCGTAGGAGCGCTCGCGGCAGTGCAGGCGCCCGCCCAGGACCCTGGCGTCGCGGATGACGCCTTCGCTGAGATAGTCGGCGCCGCCGCCGTTCTTGTGTATGGCTTCCCAGAGGATGGAGGTCCACTGGACGTTCAGATGCGCCGGGAAAGGCTCGTTCTGCGCCCCCATCTCCGACCACAGGTCACCGTTGGGAGGCAGTATGGCTATGGGGGCCACCAGGTCCACGTTCTGCAGCACCGAACTCATGCGGGTGCGGTAGTCGTTGAGCCGCTTCACGTAAGGCCACCAGGTGTTGCGCTCGTTGTGGAAGGTGCCGTACTGCACCCACCCCGGGAACGGCGCCTCAAGCGGGGAATAATTGAATCCGTGCCATACGGAATGCGTGATTCCGGAGAATGCGGCCATGTCCGAACCGACCTTCAGGAACTCCAGCGGAGTGCGGAAGACGAGATAGGTATTGGTCATCTCCTCCGCACTGACGATGCGCTTGCCGGCAATGTGCGCGGCCGAAGCGACGTATTTGTTGACCATGGTATAGGCCCGGCCGCGGCGGTAGTCCTCGTCGCCCATCTCCTCGCCCACGCGGTGGCGAAGCCAGTTGGTGGTCCAGGACTCCCCTTCCGGGATGTCGTAGTCCAGCGAGGAATCCAGGGGCCAGAAGCCGCGTCCGTAGGCCTGGGCGCGGGATTTGACGCCTTTCTCCCTGCACCAGGCGAGGAAGGTCCGGGTATAGCGCTCGTAGTTGAGTTCCATGCGGGTGATCTCGAAGTCGTAGCGGACGCGGTCCACCTGCTCCTGGAAGGCTTCCGACTTGGCGCCGCCGAAGGTGTAGTCGTCGACGTCCCCGAGCCTTCCCATCCTGAACATGATGAACGGGAACCAGGGCATGATGTCATAGCCGCGGCGCGCCTTGAACTCCTCCGCAAAATCGGAGGTCCAGTTGCATCCCTCGAGCTCCATGTTGTCCACGAAAAAAGCGCGCAGGTGCCCCGAGAGCGGGCCGGTGGTCGCCTCGATGGTGTTTGCCATATTGTCCAGGTAGGCGCGGATGGCCCCTGCGTTCATATAGTCTATCTGGCTTCCGGCCGCACCCGGGGCACCGTTGATCACGCTGGCGAAGGAATCGTAGCGCACCAGCGAGTGGAGCTGGTATTTCCCTTCCGGAACGTCGAAGGCGAGCACGCTGTCCTTCAGGCAGGGCATCAGGTCCACGGCTTCTTCGAGCCTGTCTATGGGATCCGGTACGAGCAGGAAGCTGACCGGTTCCGAAGTCATCTCCTTGTTGACTATAGTAACGGCGGGATTGCCCTCCCTGATTATTTCCGCGAGCGGAATCTCGCAACGGCTTCCGCCCTCCAGCGGGCGCGCGGTGGCAATCAGCACCGAAGCCCTCTCCTCCGGCTTGAGGCTCTCGGAACCGAAAGGCCAGCCCGAGCCGATTAGCAGGTCGCAGCCCATCCCGAGTTTCTTCGTCTCGTCGAAGACGGTCTGCAGGCAGGCTATCCATTCGTCGCTCAGCCACGTCAGGGCAGGAATGCCGAGGGTATCGGCACCGGACGGGAAAGATATGGGGCTGATCTCCACGCCGCCAATGCCGGCATCCTTCATCACGTGGAGTTCACGCACGAGTTCATCCGCCTGCACGCGGTCGCCGTTCCACCACCAGCGCACATAGGGCCGGTAGCAGTCATCCGGTTCAGCGAATCCGGCGGCTATGTCGTCCGCGCTCACGCGGGTTCTGGAAGAAGGGGTGCACGCGAAAACGCCCGCAAACACAATAAGGGCGGCAAGCGGCAGGAAGAGGGTCCTTGTTTTCATAGGTATTTATTTTTCCGTCAGGCCGAAATCCGGGGCGAGGGTGCGCATCAGGGCGTCGGCCTCTTCGAAGTTGTTTCCGATGCGGCCGTCCAGGATGGCTTCCTTCACGGCCTCCTTGATGAATCCGATCTCCTTGCAGGGAGGCACGCCGTAAACCTCCATCACGTGCTCGCCGGTGATGGGATTCTTGAAATTGCGGATGGCGTCCTTCTCCTCCACCTCCACCAGCTTGCGGCGGACGAGTTCGAAGTTGGACCTGATGCGGGCGACCTTGGCCTCGTTCTTCGAGGTTATGTCCGCATTGCACAGCATCATCAGGTCATCGATGTCGTTGCCGGCGTCGAATAGGAGCCGGCGCACGGCGGAATCGGTGACGATGTCGTCCACGAGGGCGATCGGGCGGAGATGCAGCCAGACCAGCTTGCGGACGTATTTCATCTCGTCCAGCGGGAGCTTGAGGCGGTTGAATATCGGCGGCACCATGCGGCTGCCTATGACCTCGTGTCCGTGGAAAGTCCATCCGAGGACCGGGTCGTAGCGCTTGCTCGCGGGCTTGCCTATATCGTGCAGGAGCGCAGCCCAGCGCAGCCAGAGCGCATCGTGGGCGCTGCCGTCTTCCGGATGCATCACATAGCTCCCGTCCGCCTGTCCGGCATACTGCGAATCCACCACGTTGTCCAGGACCGCAAGGGTATGGTCGAAATTGTCCTTGTGGCCCTTGCCGTCCACCGTCTCCACGCCCTTCAGCGCGGAAATCTCCGGCAGGACGTAAGGCAGGAGGCCGGCCTCGTCCAGCAGGCGGAAGGCCATGGACGGGCGCGGACACATCATCATCTTGTTCAGTTCCTCGGC